>JBAZGT010000022.1 GCA_041652735.1 Dehalococcoidales bacterium
TCTTTTAGCACCTGGATAATCTGCTCTTCAGTGTACTTCTTGCGCTGCATTTCGAGTCCTCCCGTTCGCTATATTCTAGCAGAGAACTCTAAGAGCCAATGGCATTATTTACGGGGGAAAGGTCAATTCATCATCATGTCCATAAAGAAGACTAAGTACTGCCCGCCTGGATTTGCTGAAAAGAACAGAAGACAGAGCGCTATTTGTAAAAGTTGTATCCATAATGATTACAAATGTAACCCGTTTAGTTACGTTTGTCAATCGATTATTTTACTTATTATTAGTTATTGACAGCATCGTATCTACTTGGTAGACTGAGAGTAATGAAAGTCGAAATGGTTAGCACCCTAACCAGGACGGTGGACTTTCAACCCGCGGGTGGCCCCAAAAAAATGCCACCCTGTCACGGTGGAGATCGGGGGTTCAAATCCCCCCGGGGTCGCCAGGTTTTATGCAAAGTATTCAGCCGTAATTATTCCCACACACAGGATTAGCTCTTCCATAGAACAATCAAGTTAAGGTAGTCGAGCATTGTTTCAGGTAGAGTTAGACTCTCCTGTTTCTTCGCTCTTCGGTAGAATATAATCAGGTAAGCCCGCGTAGCACTCTTAGATATCAGCCACCAGATCACTGTAAAATCTGATATAATATTACTGATTACTTTACTCCGCCCGCGGTCTTACAAGTTTTTAATTACCAGACCGTCTGTTTTTCAACGCTCTTCTAGAGCTTGCCTAAGCCGGTGGTGTGAGTGTAAACTTGGGGCATGATTCACATAACCCGCACCATCACAATTGACGAAAGCGAGATCCAAGAGGACTTTGTTCGCGCCTCAGGGCCGGGCGGGCAGAACGTAAACAAAGTCGCCACCACTGTACAGCTTCGTTTTGATGTAGCTAACTCACGCTCTCTACCCGAGGAAGTTCGTAAACGTCTCATTTCACTGGCTGGTAACCGGATCACCGTAGCTGGCATACTTATCATCGAAGCTCGACGATTCCGTACCCAGGGACGGAATCGCGAAGATGCAACTGATCGGCTTGTGAAATTGATTCGCGATGCAGCACAAAGACCAAAATTCCGTCGCAAAACAAGACCGACACTGGCATCAAAGATACGTCGGTTAGAGAGTAAACGTCACGTCGCCGAAAGTAAACGCGTGCGTGGTGTAGTCCATCCCGGCAATGAATAACCACCAGGCGCCAAGATCGTTTTGCCAAATCAGATCAGTCCACCCACCAAGGATCGGGCTTCAAACTTATTAATGAAATACAATGATCCCCATTTTATGTTAAAATAGTAATAGCCACGTAAACCAAGGATATGCGATCCAGAAATACCGCCTGACCTTTCTACGAGGAACGAGCGGTTTTTTTGTTGTAACAGCAGACTCTTACTTGCAATCAGGGTCAACTGTTGAAAGCAACCGGAGAACCTGATCCGCCAGGAACAGGTAATACAGTGGACTTATAACGGAGCAAGTAGAAGTATAATGACAACCGAATTTACCCAATTGGGTCTAAACCCGCAACTGGTGCAGGCCGTATCTGATCTTGGCTATATCATCCCCACCCCAATTCAAACGAAGATTATCCCGTTAATGCTGGATGGTCACGATGTAATCGGCCAGGCACAGACAGGTACCGGCAAAACGGCTGCTTTCGTGTTACCCATTCTTCAAACCCTGGAACGAGGTCAGCGTGGCATACAGGCTCTTGTTCTGGCTCCCACACGGGAACTGGCCATGCAGGTAGCGAAGGCTGCAAATGAATACGGAAGGTGCCTGAATGTGCGTGTACTAGCGGTATATGGCGGCCAACCGTATAATATACAGATAAGCCGTCTCAGGCAGGGAGTAGATATCGTAGTAGGTACGCCCGGGCGCTTACTTGATTTGATAGAGAAGGGGGAACTCGATCTAACCCGTGTCAGTACAGTCGTCATCGATGAAGCAGACGAAATGCTCAGCATGGGTTTCATCAAAGATATTGAGGAAATTCTCAGTACAATCCCATCAGAACGCCGGACCGCTCTCTTTTCCGCTACCGTCCCGCCGGAGATCACCCGCATATCTAAAAAATATATGCATTCTCCGCAGTCTATCATCATAAAAAGCGAACATCTCACGGTTGATGCAGTTGACCATCGGTATTGTCTGGTCAATAAAGAGGAGAAACTGGCTGTCCTCACGCGGCTCTTTGAGGTTGGGGATATCACCAGCGCTCTTATATTTGTCAATACACGTGTCGGCACAAGCGATTTAGTGAATGAACTTATGGGACGCGGCTTTCCTGCCGAAGCCTTGAACGGGGACCTTAACCAGCAGACCCGGGAACAGGTTTTGAATCGTTTTCGGCGTAATCAAACCACGGTACTTGTGGCTACGGATGTGGCAGCCCGGGGATTGGATATTAATGATATTTCACACGTGTTCAACTACGATTTGCCCTTGGACCCGGAATTGTATGTTCATCGAGTTGGGCGCACGGGGAGAGCCGGTAAAACAGGCATTGCCATTACGCTGCTGACAACGAAGGAACAGTGGCGCTTACGCCGGATAGAAGGATTTACCAAACAGACCGTCACCCGGATACAAATTCCAACAGCGGAGGAAATCGAGGAACACAGAAAAGCGCAGTTACTGGAACAGATGATGGTCTGTTTGCAACGCGGTCGTTGTCAGAAGGAATTGCAGATGGTCACCAGACTGGTAGAAATGGGCCACGATCCGCTTCAGATTGCGGCAATAGCCCTTAAAATTGCCCGTGGAGAGGAGAAGCAGCGCTCTATTGCACAGATTAGCGAAGTATATGAGGGAAGTTCCCCAAAAGCCCGGCGAGGGATCAAACGCGGTAAAAAAGAGAACGGCCGTAATGGTGCTAATGGTTCTTGTGAAAAGGGAATGGTGCGGCTGACTCTTAGCGCGGGAAAATCCCATGGTGTACGGCCTGCTGATGTCGTCGGCACGATAGCCTACCACGCAAATTTCCCCGGTAGTACCATTGGCGCAATAAATATTCTTGATAAATATACACTGGTTGATATACCGCAACAGTATGTGGCGCAAACCTTGGCTAAAGCCGGCAAATACCAAATCCGCAAAAATGCTGTTAAGTTGGAGCTCGCATGAACAACCAGCTGTTTCGATTTGACGGACTGAATCCTGGGGAAATCGGACTATATTGATGCCGTGGATCTGTTGGCAGTGGTGGGGCTTAAAAAATCCTAATAACCGGTATGTTACTTTTACATCTCGTTTTTAAGTTGCTCAAGTTCTTCCCATCGAGTGTAGCATTCAGCCAGTAGCCTTTTTACTGCCTCAAGCCGTTCCTGCTTACTAACAATCTCGGACTTATCATTTTTGTAGAGACCCGGGGCGCCCATCGCCCGGTACAAGTCCTCTTGCTCTGTTTCCAACGCCTGGATAGTTAGCGGGAGCGATTCCAGTTCCTTTTGCTGTCTTTGTCCGAATTTTGGCTTCGGCCTGGAAATCCGAGCCGGCGGGATAGCTTTATTAACCGCCACGACATTATTTTGTCTGGCTTCCGGCGGGCGTTGACGCAGCCAGTCATCATAACCGCCGACATATTCTTTCACTACGGAATCGCCCTCAAAAACCAGCGTACTCGTGACGACGTTGTTGATAAAAGCCCGGTCGTGACTGACCAGGAGAATTGTCCCGGCATATTTAAGCAGGAAATCTTCCAGGATTTCCAGCGTCTCGGTATCCAGATCGTTGGTCGGCTCATCGAGGACCAGGACATTGGAAGGCCGGGTAAACAGCCGCGCCAGCAGCAGCCGGTTGCGCTCTCCGCCTGAAAGGGTCGATACATAAGAGCGCGCCTGATCGGGTTCAAAAAGGAAATCGTGCAAATACCCAAATATATTACGGGTTTTACCATTGATGGTAACCGTATCCTTACCCTCGGCTACATTTTCCATCACAGTCTTGTTCTCGTCCAGTTGCTCACGCAGTTGATCAAAATAGCTGATTTGCAAATTGGTCCCGAAGCGGACATTTCCGGATACCGGATGTAGATCGCCCAGAAGAATCCGTAAAAGGGTCGTCTTGCCGCTGCCGTTCGGGCCGAGTATGCCCACCCGGTCGCCCTTCAGAATCGTGGTGGACAAATTCGAGATAACAGGAGCACCGCCATAGCTGAAACTGACGTCTCCAGCCTTCACCACCAGCGTGCCGGAACGTTCCGCTTCATGGACTTCCATTTTTACCGTTCCGGGGCGTTCCCTTCTCGCCCGGCGCATCTCCCGCATTCTTTCCAGCTCCCGTACCCGCCCCTCATTGCGGGTCCGTCTCGCCTTGACGCCCCCACGTCTCCACTGCTCTTCCTTTGCCAGCTTCTTATCAAACAGCGCGTTTTGAGTCTGTTCATTGTCACGGGCGGCGCTGCGGCGCATTAAAAACGTCTCATAATCGCACGACTGGTCAAACAATCTGCCGCGGTCTATTTCCACAATCCGGGTGGCGATTCTCTGCAAAAACATCCGGTCATGAGTTACAAATACTAAAGCTCCGGCAAACCGTAACAACATCTCCTCAAGCCGTTTGATTGAATCGATATCCATGTGGTTGGTCGGTTCATCGAGTAAAAGGATATCCGGCTCTCCGACCAGCGCTTTTCCCAGCAACACCTGGCGCTTGAGGCCGGCGGAAAGGGAGCTAAATACACGCCCGGCATACAGCCCCAACTGTGAAATCACTTTATTCACCTGCTGCCGCTTCTCCAGGCCGTCTCCGCCATCAAGAGCCTGATAAATACGGCTCAAATCTTCAGGCGGAGCGGATTTCTCTTCGTTTAACAGCCCAGCGCTAACCGCCTGATACCGGTTGGCCGGGTCGGAAGGCGCTTTAAGTCCATCGGACACCACCTCCAGCACCGTACCCGGCACCTCTTGAGGCACCATCTGTGAAAGGCAGGCGCAGCGGATACCCTTTTGGATGGCAACAGTGCCGGAATCCGGTTTGATACTCCCTTCGATTAATCTCAGCAGAGTTGACTTGCCCGACCCGTTTCTTCCCACGAGTGCGACCTTCTCTCCCTGCTCGATTGTTAAGCCGATTTCATCAAAAAGCCGGGCGCCTCCAAAGGTTAATTCTACATTCTGAATATTTATATACGCCATCAGCGGGAATTACCTCCTGAGCGCAGGCAAAACTATTTCCCGTCAAGAATTGCCCGGATAACCTTGTCAAGACTATGTAAAAACATGGAACGATCTCGTTTCTTAAAGGAAGCCGGTCCGCCGGTAGCTATTCCGGTATTACGCAGATACGTCATTAAATCGCGGTTTGCCAGCGCATTGCTGATAGTAGTCTCGGTGAAAACGTAGCCTTTGGGTTCCAGTACCCGGGCGCCAATTTTCAGGCACCGGGCAGCGAGCGGGATATCCCCGGTTATCACAATATCATTTCTGGCGGCATGGTCAACTATCCAGTTATCTGCCGCGTCCAACTGGCCATTCACTACCGCCAGACTAACCCCGTCCTCTTGAGGTATGTTCATCGGCGAGTTAGCTACCAGCATGACCTTTAATCCGTAGCGCTTGGCTACGCGGTAAACCTCCTGCTTTACAGGGCAGGCATCAGCATCAACTAATATATCAGGCAATAATGAGTTTCCTCTGTCCGTAGATAAGAACTTGCCGGGTTATCTGTACTGTTATGAACCGGTTTCATAACAGGTTGTACCGGCAGATTTTGCAAACACGGCCATGCCAGGCGGAAATCTGATATTATACTTTTATCTCTTTAACTCGACCAACCTGACCGTCTTCTAAACGGACTTTGATGCCATGAGGATGAACCGATGATTTGGTCAAAATGTCTTTTACTTTCCCCTCGGTTAGCTTTCCGGATCGCTGGTCTGTCTTTAATACTATTGAGACCCGCAAGCCCTTTTTTATGTCAACACGATTTGTCCCGTTCATACTGCCGATTCCATCTTTTCTATAATCATACCATATTGGGAATGTGGGAGCCTGCAGTTATCAGGCATCTTCAAATATTAGAAAATCTAACTCTATAAGTCTTAATACATGGTATCATTGGAATAAGTCAATAACCTACGAGAGAAAGGTAGCAATGAAGGCACAATTGATCATCACGCATCCCGGCAGCGCACATTTTGATGAGGTGGCAGCCGTCAGCCTGATTCTGACCGTGCATGCCGATACGGAATTCCGTATCGAGCGGCGCGAGCCCGCACAGGCAGAATTAGATAATCCGGATGTGTGGGTGGTAGACACCGGCGACAGGCATGAGCCGGAGAAGCATAATTTTGATCATCACCAGTCCCTGGACTGCTCGGCGGCGTTTGTCCTGGTAGCCGATTACCTGGGGCTTTTAGAGACCATGTCCGTCATGCCCTGGTGGCATTTCAAGGACGAGGTTGACCGCTTCGGGCCGGTAAAAAGCTCGGTAAAATTTCAGGCCGGTGATGACCTCGTAAACCGGAGTCCGGTGGAAAGCTGGCTGGTAGCCAGCTTCGCTTCCGGGCCGGAGGCATGCCTCCCCATGCTTAAGACTTTTGGCGCTCATATCATCGGGGAAGCCCGCCGTCTTAAAAGCCAGATTGATTATTGGAAAACCAGTACCCGGCTGGTAATTGCGGGGGTACCGGCCATGATCGGGGAGACGAGGGAATCCGCCGGGCTGGAGGAATTCCGCCGCCTGGATGAAAATCCGCCCGATATCGTCATTTCCCTGGACCGCCGCGATGAGGGCTGGCGCCTTTTCCGCTACGAAGGAACACCGGTTGATTTTTCCCTGATTTCAGACCGCCCGGAGATTGCTTTCGCTCATAAAAGCGGATTTATGGCCAAGACCAGAGAACGCCTAGACATCGACGACCTTATCGCCCTGGTGAGCCAGGCTGTCACCGGTCAGTAATATGCGGGGAGTTAAGCCAGCATGGAACAGAATAAGGACGCTACCCCTCTCAATCCTCAAATATTGCTCGAACTGGTATCGGTACGGATGCCTTTCGGGAAATACAAAGGCCGCATTCTTTGCGATTTACCCGAACCTTACCTGGTATGGTTTCACCAGAAAGGTTTTCCTCCGGGAAAAATCGGCTTGCAGTTGTCCGCCCTGTATGAAATCAAGTTAAACGGATTGGAGTATCTTCTGAAGCCAATCAGGAAATTCCAGCCGTAAAGCCGCCTGGAACAATTACACGGTTATTTACGCCCCGGCTTTTTTGTTATCTCATCAATAAGTGTATTGTCTTTTATCAGTTCTTCTTTCCTTGCCTTTGACAGCTTCTTAACCTTGCTTTCCACTTCCAGTGCCAGGCTTCTGTTCCCTAATTTCTTTTGGAAAACCAGTACCAGAGGCCCCCTGCCCCGAAGGTACTTAGCCCCTGCATCACCGTTTCTCTGGTGCTCCGCAAACCGGCGGGCAACATCAGTCGTAATTCCGGTATACAGACTTCCATCACTGCACCTAACCAGGTATACGTGCCAATTCAGCATAATCTTTGTTATCAAGTGGCTGACCCGGGTTGTCCGGGCGGGGACGCATTCGATTTCATCGATAGAGAAATGCGTTTACGTTCCGTATCTATCGTGAGCACCGTGACCGTAACCTTTTGATTGACACTGACTACATCAGCCGGGTTCTTAACAAATTTATCCGATAGCTCGCTGATGTGCACCAGCCCGTCCTGGTGCACGCCGATGTCGACAAAAGCCCCGAAATTGGTCACGTTGGTCACGATTCCGGCCAGCTTCATCCCGGGAGAAAGCCGGTCAATCGTCCTGATGTCCGCGGCGAAAGCGACCGTCTCAAACTGTTCACGGGGGTCACGCCCCGGCCTGGCCAGCTCCGCCATGATGTCCTGCAATGTCGGCAGCCCATACTCTTCCCCGGTGTAACTCTCCAGATTAATTTTGCTGCGTAAATCATCACGGGTTATGAGGTCGGTTATATTGCAGCCCATGTCCCGGGCCATGCGGCCGACGATGTGGTAGCTCTCCGGGTGCACAGCGCTGGCATCGAGAGGATTCTCGGCATGATCAATACGGAGGAATCCGGCAGCCATCTCGAACGCCTTCGGGCCTAGCCGCGGTACTTTTTTAAGGTCGGCTCGGCTACGGAACGGGCCATTCTCGTTTCTATAGGCGATAACGTTTTTTGCCAGCGTGGGGCCGAGTCCCGAAACATAGGTGAGAAGCTGTTGACTGGCGGTATTTACCTTGACGCCTACCTCATTGACACAGCTCATGACGGTTTCGTCGAGATTACTCTTGAGCTTGCCTTGATCGACATCATGCTGGTATTGCCCCACCCCAATGGACTTGGGGTCTATCTTTACCAGTTCCGCGAGAGGGTCCAGCAGCCGCCGCCCGATGGATACCGCCCCGCGCACGGTGATATCCTGGTCGGGGAACTCTTCACGGGCGACGGCGGAGGCGGAGTAAATCGATGCGCCGCTTTCATTGACCATGACGACCGGCATTTTGCCCGGCAAGCTCAGCCCGCGAATAAATTCTTCGGTTTCCCGGCTGGCCGTGCCATTGCCGATGGCGATAGCTTCAACTTGAAATTTTTGTATTAGAGCGAGTATCGTCTGGCCGGCTTCCCGGCTCCGCGCCGCCGACTGGCTCACGTAGATAACAGCATTGGTTAAAAGCTTGCCCTGGGGGTCCAGGCAAACCACCTTACACCCGGTCCGATAACCGGGGTCGATGGCCAGTACCGCCCGCGGCCCCATCGGCGGAGCCATGAGCGTCTCACGCAGATTGCGCGCAAAGACACGGAGCGCCTCGTCATCGGCGTGCTCTTTGGCCTGCTGGCGGATATCAGTTTCGATAGAGGGCGCCAGCAACCTCGGATAGCTATCCTCTACCGCCAGGACCACCTGTGCCGAGGCGGCGCCGGTACTTTTAACGAAACGCCGGTGAAGTAATAACAGCGCTTTTTCCTGAGGCGGCCTTATCGTGAGTTTCAGTAACCCCTCGTTCTCGCCACGCAACATGGCCAGCACACGGTGGCTGGGAACCCGGGCCACCGGCTCATGCCAGTCGAAATAATTGCTGTATTTGATACCTTCGCCTTCCTTACCTTTAAGCACGCTCGATTGAATGATGCCTTCCCGGTAAAAAAGCCGGCGTATGCTCTGCCTTGCCTGGGTGTCTTCGTTGACCCGCTCGGCAATGATGTCCCGCGCTCCGGCCAGGGCATCATCGACCGAAGCGACGCCCTTTTCCGCGTTCACGAACGCGAGAGCTTCATGAGATGGGTCGGTAATCTCCTGAGCCAGTATAAGGTCGGCGAGGGGCTCAAGCCCTTTTTCTTTAGCCATGGTGGCCCGGGTGCGCCGTTTGGGGCGGTAGGGAAGGTAAATATCCTCTAAAGCGGTCAGTGTCTCTGCCGATTCAACAGTGTTGCGTAACTCGGCTGTGAGTACATTCTGTTCTTCAAGAGATGCCAGGATCGCCTGGCGCCGGCTATCGAGCGCTGCCAGTCGTGCCAGGCCGTCCCGTATTCCGCCAAGCACCACCTCGTCAAGTGACCCTGTTTTCTCCTTGCGATAGCGTGCAATGAATGGAATAGTCGCTCCCGCATCAAGCAGGGACCTAACAACCTCTACTTGCTGGGTTGTGACTCCCGCCTGTTTGGCAATGGTCATGACATGGGTTTCAAGCATTACGTTTTTATCTCCGGGTGATGGATATGGATAATTGTACTACAGAGTTCCTGCTCTCTTAAAGCAATTACCCTATGGGGATATTAAAAGGTGCGCTAAATTTCATGCCTGAGTATCAGGCGCGAACGTATGAGGCAATAATGAACGTTTTAGTTTTAGCCCATGATTAACAATACGCTTGATTGTTGGGTTATGAAACTTAATATTACTTTTGTTATGTAGTAAACAAATCTCAATCTCTTTTTATTATTCTCCTAACTGTTTCATGACTTACGCCATATTCCTTAGCTAACTTCCTCAGGCTCTTAGTTGTATGCTGCTCCTTTAATTTAATAGTTAATTTAGAAGAAACTTTACCTATCCATCTGTCTTGAAAATCATAGGGAGCATTCACAGGATAATAACTTGATTTGAGATATTGCATCAAAGCCCGAGGCCCCCCGGGGTCGCCAGCCTTCCCCACATTATTCGCCGGTTACTCTTCCCGTTGTCCCCGTATCTTTTTTCCCTGGAAATCCAGAGCTTGATTATCCATTTTAAGCCAATTTTTACCTAATAATTAGGACCCGGCGTTTGGTCGGCGGGCTCTGACTATCAGCAGCGTTGTAGTAATGACCAGCACGATGATAGACACCACCTGCGCCTGGTGTAAACCGAACAGGAATGAAGTACCGTCCCGGATAAAATCAACGGCCAGACGCCATACCGCGTAAGTGGAAAGGTAGATGAGAAAGAGCGAGCCCTCCGTCTTAATGCGTTTTCTCAGCATCAGCAGTACGCCGAAGACGATAAGGTCGAAGATAATCTCATAGACCTGGGTGGGGTGCACCGGTACGCCGATAGGTGCATGCGTGCCCGGATTGGTATAAACGATTGCCCATGGCAGAGAGGTTATTTTACCATAGCAGCAGCCGTTTAACGTACAGCCCACCCGCCCGACCGCCTGGGCCAGGATGATACCGGGCGCGATGACATCAGCCAGGTGGCTGAAAGAAAACTTCTTGCTGAATAAGCTGTAAAGCCAGATGCCGATAGCCGCTCCCAGTACCGCTCCCCAGATAGACATTCCCTCCCCGCCGATTATCTTGCCGGGATTTTTCATATAATAGTCCCAGAAATCTAACACGTGAAGAAAACGTGAAAAGATAACGCCGGACGGTATGCCCACCAGCGCGGCGTTTAAAACCATCTGGAAAGAAAGCCGGGGATCTTTCTTTACGGAAAACAGCGCCCAGGTAACCACCGTCAGCACTGACAGCATTACCATTATGCCGTACCAGGCTATGTTTACAGGGCCGATGCTGAACGCTATCGGATTTACATCGATATAAATCATAAATTACTTTGGATAACCAAAAAACCTTACCGGTAGAAATCCTTGGCTAATCGTGGTCCATGCCCCAGGCTTCGAACACTTTTTTGTAAAGCTCCGGCTGGGGGAAGTCCGGCCGCATCATCATCTGTTCATGGGCAAAGCCGGACTCGTTCCGTTCAAACTGCTTCAGATTAGCCACGAACTCCGGCAGCTTTGCTACCGGCACGGAGAACATCATTTCCCCGGCGGGGGTCAGCGCCCGCGCGTATTCACCGGGGTCCGGCAGGTTAATCCAGTACTCGCCGTGCCGTATTACCGGGACGACGGCATTGGAGCAGGAGAACGGAAAGAAATTGGACTTTACCAGGGCGCGGTCTTCCGGTTTTAGGGAAAGCAATATGATACGCAGTTGATTGGTATCGCAATAGAGAATCACGGCGTCCGGCGTGAAATCCGCTTTTTTCAGCGGGGCGGTGAGAATGCCGATGTATTTCCCGTACTCGAAACACTCGCCGGTGTTTTCCGCTCTGGCCGCCGGGTTATCCGGTATCTGCACCAGTCCGTAAGATATCACCGCGCCGGGACACCAGTTGTCTTCTTTCAACATGGCGATGGCGGTCTTCTCCCGCCGGGACATGGAGAAAGCCTGGCACTGGGCCAGGTGATAGCCGCGGTCTTTTTTAGGCCTGACGGCGCTCGCCGGAATGTCCGCTTCTTTCTCAATCATCTTTACGGCGATGGGGGACGTTTGTAGTCCCAGCCGGTTTTCCAGCTCTTCTCCGTAACCATTGTATTCGCTAATCGTCGTCATTCAAATCCTCCGGACTTCTTTAATTCTTCTTATGTTCCCTGATAGACTTTAGCAAAGCCGCCGTTAGCCCGGCAACATTATCCAGGTCTTCCCGGTTCGGGCGGCCCCGGATATCCCCCAGCCGCCCCTGAGTGCTCATATCTTCCCGGCCGTGGAACTCTCCCACCAGGTACCATTTGGCGGCGACATCGAAGCCGAGGTGCTCGAAGAACTGCCCCATGTAGTCGCCGGCGGGCGTGGCCTCCCGGATACCGGTGTGCGGCCCGGAATAGGTGCAGAACACCACCGCCGTTTTCCCCGGTATTCTGGGGCTGCCGGGCTTGATATCTCCCCGGCCGGAATGTAATTTCATCTTGTCTTTGATATAGCGCTGCACCTGGTCCGGCGGCTGGAAAGAATAGGAAGGCGCCCCCAGGAAAACCAGGTCATAGTCGTACAGCTCATCATCCGCCGCCTCGGCCACTTTTTTTACCACCGGCGCAATCCCCTCCCTGACGAGGGTATCCCGGATGGTATGCGCCACTTTCTCTGTGTTGCCGGTGGCCGACCAGTAAATAATCAGCGCTTTGATATTACCTGCATCCCTGCCTTGCGGCATGTCAGTTTCCCCCTTTTCTCCATGTTCGGCTAAGGCTGGCCGAGTTTCATCACGGCATCTTCCGCCGCATTTACCGTCTGGTAGGCTATGGGCGAAGCGCAAAGCGCGGGATGCGTGCCCATCTGGAACAGGGAGACCTGGTAGGCGGTCATTTTGTGCTGGATACAGGCGCTGATAACGTTAATGATTTCACCCACGGACACGCTGCCGGAAGCTTCGCCGCCGAGCATCACGCCGTCTTTTCGGGAGAAAATCAGTTTTACGGATATCGGCGCCGCGCCCGGCATGCCGCCCGGGTGCTTACTCGGCGCTTTGGCCTGCCCCACCACGATGTCATATCCCTCCGCCCGCGCCTGCCGCTCGATCATACCGGCGGCGGCGATGGCTAAATCCCCTATTTGGGTGGAGAAAACGCCCACGGCGCCCAGCCCGGCATACTGCGTGGTGAACAGGTTGGCCGCCGCCAGGCGGGCCTCGTTAGTCGCTATTGAAGCCAGCCAGGTCTTGACGGGCCTGCCGCTGAAAAAGGACACCTTCATGGAGCAATCGCCGCAGGCCAGGATATCGGCGTCGCCTTCGACCCGCTGGTAGCGGTCGACGACTACCCCGCCGGTGGCACTATCGATACGCAGGCCGGCATCCGCGGCCAGTTTGGTATTCGGGGCTACCCCGATGCTCACGATAACCACATCGGCCTTGATTTCCGCGCCGCTGGTCAGGCGGACGGACTTTACCCGGTCATCGCCGAGGATGGCGGCTACGGTATCGTTACCGATTATGTTAACTCCCCGCCCGGTCAGCACCTTCTCCGCCTCGATACAATACTCATCGTCGAAGGCCAGTTGGAGACAGTGGGGCATTTTTTCGATAATGGTTACGTTGGCCTGGCGGTTTTTCTTGCATTCATCGGCGAATTCCGCCCCGATAAAGCCGCCGCCGATGACCACGATATCACCGGCTTTATTGACCGCTTCCAGCATGGTCTCCAGGTACTCCACATCTTTCTTAACCAGAAAGACGTTCTCTTTATCGATGCCGGGGATGGGCAGGACCACCGGCGATGAGCCGGTAGCCAGGATGAGCTTGTCATAGCCTACCTCGCCGTCGGCCGTGCGCACGGTCTTGTTTTTCCGGTCGATGGCTTCGGCGGCGCTGATTATTATTTTCGCCCCGATGCCGGTCAGCATCCCATCCGGGATGAGGTTCTTTTCCGGGCTGCCGAGGGTCCCGAAGATGTACGGTATGCCGCAGGGCACGGATACGTCCTCTTCCTGGCGTATCACCGTTATCGACTTTCCGGGGTTCCGGCGTTTGCAGCTGACGGCCGCGGTGACGCCGGCGGCGCTGCCTCCAATGATTACCACATCAACACGTTCCATATTGTCCTCCTTGAAATTTTTCAGCCCTGTTATTTTATGGACAAAACGTCAGCCAGTTTCCTCGCAAATGTATTATACTCCTCCGCGTCATAACGTTCGATATTGCCTTCATCACAGAGTTTGGCCAGTTCCGGGTCTATGGGCAACTGCCCCAGCAAAGGGGCGCCGGCGGACTGCGCCATCTCTGCAGCGCGGCTTTTGCCGAATATCTCCATCTTTTTGGCCGTCTCCGGTATGTAGAGATAGCTCATGTTCTCCACCACGCCGATAATCTTTTTATCCATCTTTTTGGCCATTTTAACCGCTTTGCGTACCACCATGGCGGTGAGGTCCTGCGGGGTGAAGACTATTATTATACCGGATACCGGCAACTGCTGCATAACGGTCAGCGGGGCATCCGCCGTGCCGGGCGGCAGGTCCACGATAAGGTAGTCCAGCTTGCCCCAGAGCACGTTTTCCCAGAACTGCGTTATCGTTTGGCCGATGAGCGGCCCCCGCCAGATAACGGCGTCATCCTCGGCGGGCAGCAGCAGATTGACGGACATTACCCCGATGCCGGAACGGGACGGCACCGGCAGGATGCCGCTTTCGGCTATAGGCGGCGGCCCGCTGATACCGAACATCCTGGGAATGCTGGGGCCGGTGATATCGGCGTCCATGATGCCTACCTCATAGCCCCGGCGGCGCAGCGCCACGGCGGTAAGCGCGGAGACCAGCGATTTGCCGACTCCCCCTTTGCCGCTCATTACCGCGATGACATTGGTGATTTTGTTGAGTTCTTTAGGTTTGGCCTCGGCGTAGCTGATATTTACCTCTTTAATGCCGTCCAGCTTGCTTAGTGCCTCTTTTACCGTAGCGGCCAGCCATTCTTTGGTGTTTTCCATCAGCGCCGCGTCGGAAAGAACAACATTGATTTTCCCGCCGGCTACAGCGATATCTTTAACCAGGTTCATCCCCATCAGGCTGCGTTTTACGCCGGGGACCAGGACCGTATCCAGGACTTTTTTTACTTCTTCGGGTGAGGGCATGATTCTCCTTTAGATCTCCGGTTTTTTTAATGCAGGCGCTCCATCAGGTTGGTCATTTTACCTTCGATATACAGCTTGACGGCTTCATCGATGTCCTGGACATCGGTGACAATGGGCTCGATGCCGCGGCTTTTCAGGCCATCGTAAGCGCCCCACCCCATGCCCCCCACGATAAGCACCTGGCAGTCATCGATGCTCTGCGCCATGCGCTCATGTCGGGACTGCGCGCCGGCATCATAGCCGTGCCGCTCGCCTTCCGCCGTTTCCGGGTGCTCGCCGCCGGCAAAAGTGTGGTGACCGGCTTTTTCCCTGGTTTCCTTGTTCACCACGGCGCCGTTTTCCACCGTAGCCACTACATACAGCGTCGCCATCCCGAAGTGCTGGCTGACGGTTTTCCCGTCATCAGAAATTAACGCGATTTTCATTACTTAGGTTCTCCTTTATTTTATTATTAGCTCGTATTTAGGCTGGTTTTGCGTAACGGTAATCCTTACCGCTACCTGTTTCCCTTCCGCCAGGTATTTTTCCGATTGTTCACGGAGCAACTGTGATTCCGGCGACTGCAAGAAGTCCATCAGCGCCTCGTATTTGCTCTGGATATCTTTATCCATGCCGTCTTCCCGCAATAGTTGCATCAGGCAGCTGTTCAGTTCCTGCTCGCTCAGGCACTTCAGGCATTTGCCGGATATTTCATTGGTGGAATACCTCGGTTCGAGGTCGAAAGAGTCCATCACGTTTCCTCAATTCATCATAACACACACGCTGTGCACTACCTTCATGCGGTTTTCCTTACAATAGTTAATCGCCGCCTCGCTTTCCGAGCCGGGCTGGAGCCAGATGCGGTCCAGTCCCAGCGCCAGGCATTGCTTTAGTATTTCTCCGGTCACTTCCGGCGGCACCACGAAGTCCGCCACATCCACCCTGACGGGAATATCCGCCAGACTGGCATAGCAGGCCAGTCCCTCCAGCTCTTTCAGCTTGGGGTTAACCGGGTACACTTCATAGCCGCGGCTCTTCAGGTTTTTCACTATCCGGTTGCCGTATTTCTGCGGATTGTCCGTAGCCCCGATAACCGCGAATTTTTTTTGCGCCATGAATTCCTTTATCAAGTCCTGCACGGGTCTGCCTCCTTAGTGCCGGTGACAGTGCTGCCCGCCGGAGCAGGGCGGCTTTTCACACCGCTCCTCCCGCCCGCAGCAGGTCTTGCCGGCATTATCGCTTTTACCCGTCACCGCCACGGGGACTGACAGACGCCTTTCCATATTCCCGCCGCAATCCGGGCATACCGGGTCGGGCGGGCTAAAGAAGCCCTGGACCAGCACCTCGGAAACCTTGCCGCAGGACGGGCACTTGTATTCGTATATGGGCATGACACTCTCCTTAATTACTGGATAACTTGTCTTCAATGCTCTGCCAGAGCAGTTTAATCTGTCGGCTCGCTCTGCCGTCAGAGCAGGCGACCACCGGTTGGCCGCGTATTATAGCTTCGGTAAAAACGTTATCGAACGCAATTCTAGCGACGATATCCACCTGTTGCGTAGCGCAATACTCTTCTATCCGGCGCGTGTTGTCCCGGTTGATATCGTATTTGTTGATACATACCAGCACCGGCACGTTAAAGTGTCGGCAGACCTCCATGACCCGCTCCAGGTCATGGATTCCGGACAGGGTCGGCTCCGTCACCAGCAGCGCCAGGCTGGCGCCGGAAAGGGAAGAAATCACGGGACAGCCGATGCCGGGCGGGCCGTCACTGATAATGTAGTCAGCCCCCTGGCTTTCCGCCAGCGTCCTCGCTTTCTGCCGGACCAGCGCCACCAGCTTGCCGGAATTTTCCTGGGCTATGCCCAGCCGGGCATGCACCAGGGTGCCGTAGGCAGTATCGGACACGAAACATTGTCCGGCCACGTTTTCTTCCATCGATACAGCTCCGGCGGGGCATATCTGGACACAGAATCCGCAGCCTTCGCAGGAAACAGGATCAACCTGGAAATCCGTAATCGCATTAAAGCGGCAGATTTCACGGCACAAGCCGCATTGGGTGCATTTTTCCGCGTCAATCCGTGCGGTCTGCCCGCTCCGGAAATCATGTTCCTCGCGCGTAACTGGCCGTAGCAGCAAATGAAGGTCGGCGGCATCTACATCGCAATCTACCAGCACCTTGTTTTGCGCCAGCGCCGCCAGAGAGCCGGCGATACTGGTTTTGCCGGTGCCTCCTTTACCGCTTAAGACAATTACTTCTTTCATCCACCAGCTCCCGTATCTCCAAATAAAGCCGTTTGAATTTTTCCCGCCACGGCGGCATGCCTTCCGCCAGAGTTATGCCTCTGGAGTACAGGCGGGCGATTTCCGTATCCAGCGGGATGGTCATCAATACCGGCAGATTTTCTCTCAGGCAGTACTCCGCCGTATCATTATTGTCGGCGTACGCGCGGTTGATTACCACGCCGCAGGGCACACCAAGCTGCTTTACCGTTTGCACCGCCAACATGAGGTCGTTCAGCCCGAAGGGCGTGGGCTCCGTCACCAGCAGGCAGAAATCGCTGTCTTTGACGGCTGTCACCACCGGGCAGGAAGTCCCCGGCGGCACGTCGATAATGCAGATGCCCGCGTGGTCCGCCAGCCCTTTTACCGCCCTGATTAACGGTGTAGGCATAGCTTCTCCCACATTCAGCCTGCCCTGGACGAACGCCACCCCGGCAGCGTGCCCGGTTTCCACTATCCCTATCTCCTTTTTCTCTTCAACGATAGCTTTTTCCGGGCAGAGATAGCCGCAGGCGCCGCACCCGTGACAGAGATGAGGAAAGACCAGCACGTTTTTAGAAATAACGGCGATAGCGTGATAAGCGCATACCTCCGCGCATTTACCGCAGTAAGTACATTTTTCTTTATCTACCTTGGGCACAGGTATGCCGACCGATTCCCGTCCGGTGATATCCGGCTTAAGAAAAATATGGTCGTTGGGCTCTTCGACATCACAATCCAGGAGCTGTACCCTGTACCCGTCTTTCAAAGAGAAGACGAGGCTGGTAGCTACCAGTGTCTTGCCCGTCCCTCCTTTGCCGCTGGCCACCGAAATTATCATAATGGTTTATTCCCTGGTCATCCTCGTGCCGCATTTGGGACAATTTACCGTGTAGCACGGCGTTCCCGGCTTGTGGGGCGCTTTCTCGCCGCAGCCGGGGCATACGCAATTGCCGCCGGGACCGGACCCCGCCAGGTTGCCTCTCTTTCTGCCGCCCCTCTGACCGCGTCCGGTGGGCGGGCCCATGCCATCTCCTCCAGGCATTTCAGCACCTCCAGTAATTATTCCCGGTTTTACCCCCGGCCCATGCCCCTGCCGTGCCCCCCGCCGCCCGAGCCGAAATGCGGGGCAACATTGGGCTGGGAACTGGCGGCGAGGTTGCCGGCTTTGTAGTCCTCGATGGCATCTTTGACCTTGCCGGATACTCCGGTAATTACCTTGATGCCGGCCGCCGCCAGCACATCGTAAGCGTTGGGACCGCAGTTGCCGGTGAGCACGGCTTCTATGCCTCTGCCGGTGATGCTCTGCGCGGTGGATATGCCCGCCCCGCCGGTCGCCGCCCCGCTCGAGTTATTCAAAGCGACAAACTCCATGGTGTCCGGATCGGCGATGATAAAGTACTGGCACCGCCCGAAGCGCGGGTCTATGGCGGCATCCAGCGCCGGGCCGGTAGTGGATATGGCGATTTTCATCAGGCTGCCTCCTTTATTTGGGTATGATTTTCAAGACGTCCTATTCTGGATTTTATGTCTTTTAACTGCTGCATCAATGCTTTTTCCTGGTTCTTTAAAAACCCGAGTTCTTGCTCAGGAGTATTCAGTGAGATTGCGCAACGGCCTTTCCCCTGACCGGTCATGGGGCCATTCCCTTTCGGGCCGGTATTATCGAAATTGGGCATATCCTTCCTCCTGTTATCGGCTTTATCGCATCCCTGTGTTAATCTTTTTTCTCAAGCTCCTGTATCCGTCGCTCTATATCCTCGAGTTGACTTTTCGCGGCTGCCGCCTGACTTTTTAACATTCCCAATTCTTCTTCCCGGGTAGCAGCCGCCGGGGAAACAGCCCGGGCGTCCGCGGGGATATTCGCTCCGGTTAGTCCGGGATAAGCGCAGCGGGGTAAACCACCCCTGCCCCTGCCTGTATAGGGATACGGCGGAGAGCTTCCCCTAAAACCAAAACCACTGCCTCCCCGCTGACCTCGTCCAAGATAATTTCTACCAAACATATTTCACCCCCTTCTTATCTTATGGCCTAAAAACTTCTAGCCGTCTTTTTTCATGGTCAACAGCCGGATGCCGCTTAGTTGCCGGAAGGTCGCCCCCTGGCTGACGCTACGAAGCACGCTTTCCGGTTCGATAACCAGCGTACCGGAAACGGCGCTGACGCCGTAGTCGAAAAGCACCGATGAAAGGGGCGCCGTCCCACCCAGGATAACGACATATGTTTCTGGCCTGCACAGCGCGAGCAAATGCTCGATGGTATGGTTAATGAAAGCCGTGCCGGTAATCCCTACGATATCCGCCTGCGGGAGGAAGGTTTCCGCCGCTTCTTCGGATAAATCCCCATCCTGCGGATTTTTCTCGATAACCCAGAGCTCTTTGGCCGCCTGGCGCAGTCGGGGCACAAAGGGGAAATGGCCGATGATGGCCACTCTTTTGCCCTCCCCGTTTTTCATGATAAGGTCGCCGGCATTCAACTCGACGCAGCGCTTTTCATCGACTTCCAGCAAAGAGTTGATGGCGGCCATGCCGATAGCCGCTTCCATGGGACTAAGGGAACTGGCCATTTCAGCTAAAGACCGGGAGTCTTTTTCCAGCAGCCGGCCTGCTTCACTTACCGGCGCCCGGTTATGATGGGGGCCGGACTCGTGGGGAGTAGATGCCAGCCCGCAGTGCCGGGTCACTACCGCCGTCTGGAAAGGTCCCTGTCTTATCTCTCGCAGCGGTGACGTGTAATCCAGTGATGACAGCAAATCTTCGATTATTTTCACTCCGCTCCTTAGCTTTATAATTTATATCCTGCCGCGGCAGCCGCGCCCTCCGCGGTGCGGGCCGAAACCGGCTGGCGTAACGGGCCTGATGCCCGGCTCGCGGCATTGCGGGCATAGTTCAGGCAAGGCGGTAACCGGCGTTTCCAGCTCCCATTCATGTCCCTGCCGGCAGCGGAACCGCCGATACGTAACCTCGAAGTTGCCCCCCTCGATTCTGATAGCTTTACCGTTGAGCAGCGCGTCCGCCACTTTGTGTCTCGCCGCTGCCAGGATACGCTGGAAAGTAGGCCGGGAGACGTTCATTTTCTCCGCCCCCTGCTCCTGCTCCAGCCCTTCCAGGTCTTTAAGGCGCAGGGCTTCAGCTTCTTCCACAGACATGGCGACCTCTTCAAGGTCTCGCAGAGGCACGCCCGCCGGCTTGAAAAAAGTTACACCCGGTAAAAACTCAACGCGGCGGCATTTTGGCGGCCTGGACATTCTTGCCTCCTGAATAATGAGCATATGCTCACTATTAATGTTAAATCTTGTTAGACTAATTGTCAATATCACCGGAATAATTGGGGCAGATTGTTGCTTATTCATGACCGTTTGCTTGTTGAAGCATTCCGCCGGCTGCCGCTGGTAAAGCCGGGGGGCTTAACCGTTTTCATTAATAATCCATAGCATCTCTTGGTATTGACAGGATAGTATATGCATTATAAACTATTTATATACCATATAGTATTATTATCGTAATGATTAATCCCAAGGGCACAGCCCTGCCGGCGGCCCGCGGGATTATTTTAATTCAGCGCGTGACGGGAATATTATAAAATGGACAAAAAAGAAGTTATCGAACAAATTATCGACCTGCAGCAGCGGTTCAGCCGGGCTGTCATCCCCTACGCTATAGAGTCCTGGCGGGAGCTGGATGTCCCGCTGGCCCAGCTTAAAAGCCTGCTTATCTTGGCCGGCAAGGACGAGACCAATCTCCGCACGCTGGCCCAGGACCTTAAAGTCACCCCGGGGGATGTCACCGGTATTATCGAGCGCCTGGTAAGCCAGGGCCTGGTGGTCCGCTATCCCAATCCCAAGGACCGGCGCGTGACCTGGCTCCAGCCCACGGAAAAGGGTCAGGAACTCGTCGCCATGTTGATGGAAAGTCATGCCCGGCACATGGTCGGCATCATGGAATATATGAGCCTGGATGAACTCGTTGCCCTCTCCAAAGGACTAACGGGCATCGTCCGTGCGGTTGAAGAGCATCAAAAAGAGTTCGGATTAGTAGTGTAAAGGAGTATCTTCTCATGTGGCATGTTACCAAGCTGGCGATGCGCAGCAGGCTTGTCACCATCCTGCTGGCGCTGATTGTTGCCGGAATGTCCGTCTGGGCGTTTTTCGGTCTGAAGACGGAACTGATACCGGATATCAGCCTGCCGTACACCACCGTCGTCACCGTGTACCCGCAGGCCACCCCGGACGCGGTGGTGGATGAAGTCACCGCCCCCATTGAAAAAATCATATGGGATGAGTGGTCGGGCAAGGGGCTAAAGCACGTTACCTCCACGTCTTCCGCCGGCATGTCCGTAATCATGGCGGAGTTCGAATACGGTACGGATATGACCGTGGTGGGCGATAGTATTACCGAGGGCATCAGCCATTTGACGCTGCCGCCGGCGGTCATCCAGTTCGCCGAGGCGATGGGCGGCGCCGGCAATCCTCAAATCATTCCCATTAATATGAATATCCTGCCGCTGATGAACCTGAGCCTGTCCGGAGACCTGCCCCCGGACCAGCTCAAGCAGATCGCCTTGACGCAAATCATCCCGGAGCTTACCCAGATAGAGGGAGTGCTCCGGGTGGATACGGAGGGCGGGGAAAAAGACCAGGTGGTGATTTCTCCGGACCCGGATATGATGAACCGGTACGGCATCTCGATGGCCCAGATTACCGGGCTGCTCGGCACGGATTATTCTTCCCTGAACGATATTGAAAACGTATCACTCGGTATTGATAGCGTCACCCTGTCCGATATCGCCACGGTCAGCCAGAGCCCGCCGCCGCTTTCGGCCATTACCCGCACCAACGGCCGTCCCAGCGTGGGCATATCGGTGGTAAAAACGGAAGATGCCAATACCGTGGAAACCGCCGATGCCATTAACGCTAAAATCGCAGAATTACAGGGACAACTGGGCGAAGGCGTTACGGTCAGCACTATTTTTGACCAGTCGGATTTTATCAATGACAGTATTTCCCAGTTAGAGGAAAAAGCTATCATCGGCGGCGTGCTGGCCGTACTGGTGGTCTTTTTCTTCCTCTGGACTATCCGCGCCTCGCTGATAGCCGCCGTCTCCATTCCCCTGAGTATCTTTTTCGCCTTTCTATGCATGCGCCTGACCGGTATAACACTAAACATACTGACCTTAAGCGCCATGGCCATAGCCGTGGGACGGCTGATAGATGACAGCATCGTGGTGATAGAGGTCATCTACCGCCGCATGCGTCAGGGTGAAAACTTCAAGGAAGCCGCCATCGCGGGCGCCAAGGAGATAGCCACGCCGATTACCGCCGCCACGCTGGCCACCGTGGCTATCTTTATTCCATTGATGTTCGTCGGCGGCATCGTGGGCGAGATGTTCATCCCCTTCGGTCTGACGGTGACTTTCGCCATGCTGGCCTCGCTGCTGGTAGCCCTGATGCTTATTCCGGTGCTGTCCCGGTGGCTGATGGGTTCCAAGCCAAAGCCAATTACAACACGGGATAACTGGTACCAGAAAATCTATACCAGGGCGTTAAAATGGACGCTCGGTCACCGGATTGCCGTGGTGGTGGCCGCCATCGTGCTGTTTGTAGGGAGCCTGGGTCTTACCACGGTAACCGGCACCTCTTTTATGTCCGGCTCTATGGGCGAACCCACCATTACCATCAGTATCGCCCTGCCGGCTAATACTGAAATCAACACTACCAGCGCCGTCGCTACAAAAGTAGAGACTCTGCTAAGCGGGGACGATATGGTGCGGAGCTTCGACTCAACCATCGGCACTTCCGCCACCTCCCTGACCGGCATCATGAGCGCGTCCCAAGGGGGCGGCGGCTCAAATACGGCAACCATCGTTGTTTACCTTAAGTCCGATGCGGACTTGCAGCAGGAGGTTTCAGCCATAGAACAGGCCTGCCAGGGTATTACGGATACCGGTTATATCACGGTTTCCGGCGGAGACTCCGGAGGCGGCATGGGCTTTTCCGTTTCCAACGTGAATCTCTCCATCCAGGGGCAAAACCAGGAAGATATCGCCGTTGTCACCGCCCAGCTTATGGAAAAGCTCCAGGGCATCAACGGCATCGCCGATCTGAAAAGTGATTTGACCACGGTCGTCCCCAAGCTGAATATTGCCGTGGACCCGGCCAAAGTGGCCGCCTCAGGACTGCCGCCCGCCCAGATGGCTCAGTTACAGCAGGAGTTCGCCCTGCTGATGAGCGGCGGGACTTTGCCCGATAAAACGTTAACCCTCGGTAATGAAAGCTATCCCATTTACATCAAGGGGATAGCCGGCAGCCTCACCGACCCGGAACAGGCGAAAATTTTGAAAATAGGTTACCCCCAGTCCGTAACCCTGAATGATATCGCCGATGTTACCATACTGGAACTGCCGTCGCACGTCAGCCACGTTGACACGGTACTTTCCGCCACCATTACCGGCACCATAACCGATAAAGACGTGGGGGCGGTAAACCGGGCGGTACAAAAACAGGTAGACGCTTTGCCCGACCACCCCGGGGTGAACATAGCGACGGCCGGTATAGCCGAGCAGATGGGTGACACTTTCTCCAAAATGCTCATAGCTATTATCATGGCTATCGTTATCGTGCTGCTGATAGTAATATTCATGATGCGCTCCATAATCAACCCGCTGATAATTATGGTCAGCCTGCCGTTAGCTATTATCGGCTGCATTCCCGCCTTGCTCGTCAGCGGCCATACGCTCGGCGTATCCGCGATGATGGGTTTGCTGATGCTCGTAGGCATTGTTTTAACGAATGCCATCGTCCTGGTATCCATGGTGGAGCAGCAGCGTAAGAACGGCATGAGTATCCGGGACTCTATCATCGAGGGCGGCAAGACCCGTTTACGCCCCATACTGATGACCGCCATGACTACTATCCTGGCCATGATTCCCATGGCGGTAAGCGTCAGTTCCGGCACCATGCTGAGCGCCGAACTGGCGATTGTGGTAATCGGCGGCATGGTAAGCTCGACATTCCTGACCCTGTTTGTCATTCCGGCGATTTACAGCCTTATCCACCGGGAGAAGAAGCCGGCGACAAAATAACGTCTTCCTTTCCTCCTTCGGGGGACGCCGGTCGGATTCCGGCGTCCCCTCTTTTTTTACTTCGCCTTTTATTAGTGTCCTTCAGCTTCCATATCGCCCGCCAATTTTTAGAAATTGATATGTAATGTTTTGAAGATTGTGCCTTTTCCCATCGTCCATCGTGGGTGGCCGGTCGGCTTTGCCCCGCCGCCGCCTTTTGAAGGTACCCACTAAAACGGGGCTATTGATTCCAATGTTGTAACAATTATCGTAAATTAAAAGGTATGGCTTGAACACCCTTGACAACCTGAAATAATTTCTATATCCTCAACACTAGAAAGGGCAGAGTCTATACTCACCGCGTAAATAATTTGAAAACGATTGTATTGGGCATAGGCAACCGCATTTTAAGAGACGATGGCATCGGGCCCGCGGTAATCCGTGAACTGGAAAGCTTTTCCCGCTCGCCCGGTGTTTTTTTGGGCGATACCAACCTGTGCGGCATGCCCCTGTTGGATTTGATTACCGGTTATGATACCCTTATCATTATCGATGCTATCCAGGGCGGGGCAGCAACAGGTACGATACAGTGGATGCCAGCGGAGCACTTCAAATCACCTTCCGGCACGCCCTCCCAGCATGAAATGAATATCTTCCGGGTGCTGGAACTGGGCCGGCAGCTGGGTATAAAAGTACCGTCTGAAGTAAAAATAATGGCCATCGAAGCCCATGACGTTACCAGTTTCGGGGAATATTTGACACCGGAGGTCGCCGCGGTGATACCGCGGGCCGCCGCCGCGATAATAAAGGAAATTACAATTCTTGAGGGTACCCGTCAATCTGCCGCGCTCCAAAGCCCCTTTTCCGCCTCCATGGCAGAGTAACCCGGTAAAAAATATCGCTATTTTAGGGAGTACTATATGTGGAAATCTAATGAAATGGGTGGGGCCAGGGTAGAACAAGCTATCAAGCAGTTGCTGCCCCCCTGCCAGATCAAATGCCCTATAAACGAGGACATCCAGCGCACCAACGTCCTTATCTCCCTGCTGCCGGATAATATGGAAGCGGCCAAAGACGGCATCATCCAAATCGGCGACCATCTTTACGAGCATAATCCCTTTTTTAACATCTGCGGCTATATCTGCGGCCTCTGCGAGCTGGAATGCAACTACAAAAGCCGCGGCGGGGCCATACGGCGCCGGCTGCTCAAGCGCTTTCTTTCCGATACCTACACGGAATATCTGAAAGAGAAAGCGGAAATCAGCGTGGTAAAAGACCGGGAGAACGTGGCGGTGGTGGGCGGGGGGCCCAGCGGCCTGATGGCGGCCTTCCAGCTTTCCCGTCAGGGCTACCGGGTGACGATATTCGAGGCCAGCAACCGCCTCGGCGGGGCGCTGTGGCTGATACCGGAATACCGGCTGCCGCGGGAGGTCCTTTCCACCACCCTGGAAAACCTGGTCCGTATCTCCGGTATAGACGTTCGTTACAACTCCAAGCTGGGCGAGGGACGGACGACCATCAAACGACTCTTTAACGACGGGTATAAAGCGGTGTTCATCGCCAAAGGCACGCCTTATGCCCGCCATCTTACTTTCGGCAAAGACATCGTGGAGGGGCAGGAGCTTTCCGGGGTGATGTACGGGTTGGATTTCCTCTATGAGGTCAGCCACGGCAACATTAAGCCGGACTATTTTAAGAACAAGAAAATCATCGTCATCGGCGCCGGTAACGTGGCTTTCGATACCGCCCGCACCGCCCGCCGCCTCGGCGGCGAGGTGAGCATGGTGTGCCTGGAATGTGAAGACAAGAGCCACCGCGACGGCATCCCCGGCGACGAGGATGAAATCCGCGCGGCCTGGGAAGAGGGCATCCAGATATACGCTTCCCGCGGCGTGCGTAAAATCACCGGCAAGAGCGGTAAATTCGAGATGATTGACTGCCCGCGCTGCACCTCCGTCTATAACGAGACCGGGTTCAACCCTAAATTCGATACATCCGATGAAATCAGCCTTAACGGCGATATCCTGATTATTACCATCGGCCAGGCACCGGACCGGGAGCTTTTAAAGAAGGAAGGGCTGCTGGACGAGTACGGACGCCTTTCGGTTGACCCGCACACCCTCCAGAGCCAGGTCAACCCCAGCGTTTTCGTGGGCGGGGACGTGCGGCGGGTGGGCTTCATGGTGGAAGCCATGAAAGAAGGCGTTGAAGCCGCCGAGTCCATCAGCCGCCACATCAAGGGGGACGACCTGCGGATGGGCCGCACCAAGGACTTCGAGGCCTTCGGGCTGCCGGACCGCTCGGCGTACAAGGAACCGACCGATGTTCTATGGATTCCCCCGGAACAGCGCCTGCACTTCCATATGTTTGAAAAAGGCCTGACTCTGCAAGAGGCCATCGAAGAAGCCAAGCGCTGTACTACCTGCGGCCCCTGCGTTTCCTGCAAAGCCTGCATCTCCATCGGCTTTGAGAAGTCGCTCTACGCCGTGGAAGTGGACGAGGCGCGGTGCAGCGGCTGCGGTGCCTGTGTTAATATATGTAACTATGAATCGGCCAGGCTGATATCCCGGGACGGCAAGCTGATATCCGATACGGACATGTTCCGCTGCAAGTCCTGCGGCATGTGCGTGGCGGCCTGCCCGTCCGATGCCAGGAAACTGGCGGAAGACCAGACGGCCGAGCGGATTCATAAAGCCTGCGCGGAACTAATCTAGCTTTGAGGTAGAGGACGGTTATGGATAAAGTAAAAATAGTCTGTTTTTCCTGCAAATTCAGCTGGGGCTATCTCGGCGATGAGCCCGCGCTGGCGGCGGAAATCAAGAACTGGGTGCCCATCATCTGCGCCGGCAAGATGGAAGCTTCTTACATCGTGGAGGCCTTTGCCCACGGGGCGGACGGCGTGCTGATTCTCGGCTGCCCGGAGGGTGATTGCCATTACCAGGACGGCAATATAGAGGCCAGGAAACGGCTGGCTTTATTACGGCAGGTACTCCTGACCCACGGCATCCAGCCGCAGCGTCTCAATCTGTTCCTTTCCCGCGACCCGGAGGGGAAAGACATCCCCATGCACATTAATGAAATGGCGGAAACCATCAAGGCTTTGCAAAAGGAGTCCCCCGTTTCTTAGTTAAAAACACCGTTAGCTAAATTATGCAGAATGGAGGAAGTGTGGCTACAAAACCGAAAGTGGCAATCTGCTGGCTGGGAGGTTGCGGCGGCTGTGATGAGGCCATCGTTGATTTGAATGAAGCGCTGCTGACAGTGGCCGAGGCGCTGGATATCGTCCTGTGGCCGGTAGCGCTGGACTATAAATATGACCATGTCCGGGCGATGGCGGACAAGGAAATCAAACTGAGTATTATCAACGGCAACGTGCGTAACTCGGAACAGGAAGAGATAGCCAAGCTGCTCCGGCAAAAGTCCCAGTTCGTGCTGGGCTTCGGGGCTTGCGCCTGCTTCGGCGGTACGCCGGGCATGGCTAATTTCCGCACCAAAGAAGACATTTTCAACTGGGTCTACCGGGACGCGCCCACCGTGGTAAACCCCAAGGGGAATTATCCCCAGCCCAAATCCACCGTGGACGGCAGAGAGCTTACCCTGCCGGAATTTTTCGAGACGGTGTTTGCCCTCAACCAGGTGATTGACGTGGACTACTATCTGCCCGGCTGTCCCCCACCCCCCAACCTCATCGCCAATGCGGTCACGGCCATGCTGGAGAATAAATTGCCCCGCAAGGGCTCGTCGCTGGCGCCGCATAAAGCGCTGTGTGACTCCTGTTCGCGGAACAATACCAAGCCGGCCAAGATACAGCTTAATGAGTTCAAACGCATCCATGAAATAGAAGCCAAGCCGGATATCTGTTTCCTCGCCCAGGGAGTGCTGTGCCTGGGCATCGCCACGCGTGACGGCTGCGGCGCCACCTGCATCGATATCAATATGCCCTGCCGCGGCTGCTTCGGCCCGGTGGAAGGCGTCAAGGATGCCGGGCTTAAGATGATTGCTACCCTGGCGGCCATGATAGATACAAGCAACGAGGCGGAGCTGGAAAAAATCGCCGCCCAAATCGGCGATATCGCCGGGTACTCCTACCGCTTTTCCCTGCCCACTTCCATGTTAAGGTCGCTCAGCCAGTCCGCGGCTAAAAAAGGAGAAGAAGTTGGCCAATAAAATAACGGTTAATCCCATAACGCGGCTGGAAGGCCACGGTAAAATAGAGATATTCCTGGACGACAAAGGCAATGTCGCTGACGCTTTCTGGCAGGTGGTGGAGCTGCGGGGCTTCGAGCGTTTCTGCATCGGGCGGCCGGTGGAGGAAATGCCGCGCATCGTCCCCAACATTTGCGGCGTGTGTCCCAGCCCGCACAACATGGCTTCCACCAAGGCCCTGGATGACATTTACAGCGTGGAGCCCACCCCGGCGGCCAGGCTGGTGCGGCAGCTGCACTATAACGCCTTTTACGTGGAAGACCACTTTATCCACTTCTTTTTCCTGTCCGCGCCGGACTTCGTGGTCGGCACCCACGCCGATGTCGCCTCCCGCAATATCATCGGCTTAATCAAGCAGGTGGGCATCGATATCGGCAAGCAAGTCATCGATATCCGCAAGCGCAACCGGGACATTATCCGGCTCCTCGGCAGCAAAGCCCCGCACCCTGAAGGCGGCCTGCCGGGCGGCGTCTCCCGCGGCGTTACTGAAGAAGAGCGCCGCTGGATAAAGCAGACCGCCGATGATACCGTGGCTTTTTCCCTGTTCGCCCTCAAGCTTTTCAAAGACGTGGTAATTAAAGAAAAGAAAAACCTGGACCTGGTGGTTAACGACGCCTACAAGCTGGATACCTATTACATGGGACTGGTGGACGAGAACAACAAGGTCAGCTATTACGACGGCAAAATCCGGGTGGTGGACTCCCGGGGCAAAGAGTTCGCTAAATTCGACCCGCGGGAATATACCGAGCATATTGGCGAATGGGTGGAGCCCTGGACATATATCCGCCTGACCCACTTAAAGAAAGTGGGCTGGAGCGGGCTCAAAGACGGGCCGGGGACATCGCTTTACCGCGTAGGCCCGCTGGCGCGCCTTAACGTGGCCGACGGCATGGCCACGCCTTTGGCCCAGAAAGAATACGATGCCATGTTCAATGCCCTCGGCAAGCCGGCTGCCAACACGCTGGCTTACCACTGGGCGCGGCTTATCGAGGCCCTCCAGGCCGCCGAGACTATGCAGCAGATAGCCGCCGACCCCATGCTGACCAGCAAGGATATCCGCAACATGAACCTCAAGCTTAAAAAGACGGGCATCGGCTGCGTGGAAGCCGCCCGCGGCACCCTTATCCACCACTATGAGACGGACGACCGCGGCATGCTGACCAAAGCCAACCTGTTGGTGGCCACCCAGCACAACGCCGCCCCGATATGCCTTTCCGTGAAGAAGGCCGCCCAGGCGTTTGTTAAAGGGCCGGACGTCAAGGAAGGGATGCTGAACATGGTGGAGATGGCCTTCCGCGCCTATGACCCCTGCCTGGCCTGCGCCACTCACTCCCTCCCCGGTGATATGCAGTTGGAAGTCACTATCCGGGACGCCGGCGGGCAAATCGTGAACAGGGTCAGCCGCGGTATATAAACACCTATATATATAGTAGCTATGCGCCGCCGTAATAAAGCAGCGGTGCATCATCATCCCGTTTTTGGTTCGGCGGTTTAGCCGTAGATTTCCTTGTCCAGCGCTCCGGGCACGCCGCCTAAAAACTGGGCCAGGCTGGTGGAGCACTGGAAGAAAGTGGCCTGAATTACCCTTAATACATTGGCTATACTATTTGCCACGAAGGTTTTACTAACTGTGCCTGCTGCATACTCATCCTCCATCACCCTGTCCCTGGCCGCTACTTGATGATGCTGAGGTACGCTTCTTCCAGGGTGGGGTCCCGCATGACGATAGACTCCATATTTGCCTCTCCGATGATGTTAAGCACGCTGTCCTTAAGTTCGGTGCCCGGAACGGCGTGAATCGTCAGCTTTTGCAGCGGCCCGTCCGAGGTGCTGATAACCCGCTGGATGCCCTGGATAGCGTTTACCGCATCCAGTGTCGCGGCCTCCGCCTGGCGGCAGATGGCCTCGCAGACGATTATCTTGGCGAAACTGCGTTTTATTTCCCGCGGCGTGCCGGAGGCGGTAATCTGTCCCCGGTTGATGATAGCAATCTGGGTGCTTAGCTCGTCCGCCTCTGACATGTAGTGGGTGGTCAGGAGAATCGTCTTGCCTTTTTGCACCAGCACCGGTATCAGCTCGCGGAGCTCCCGGGCGCCGGCGGGGTCAAGCCCTATCGTCGGCTCGTCCATGAACAGCACCTCGGGGTCGGTAATCAGACCGCGCGCGATGTGGAGCCGCTGCCGCATGCCGCGCGAGTACTGCTCCACCGGCCGGCCGGCGGCCTCCGTCAGGTTGACCATCTCGATTACATCCTTCACCTTGCGGCGTGATGTTTCCCGGCTGAGATGGTTCAGCGCCGCGAAGTACTTCAGGTTTTCCTCGCCGGTAAGGCGACCGTAAAGGCCTCTTTCCCCACCCAGTATCAGCCCGATACGCCCCCGCACCTTCCCCGCCTCCTTGACCACGTCATAGCCGAGCACTTTAGCCTGGCCGGACGTGGGGGTCAGCAGGGTGGAAAGTATGCGGATGGTGGTTGTCTTACCGGAGCCGTTAGGCCCCAGCAGCCCGAAAACGATGCCCTGCGGCACGGTAAAATTGAGGCCGTTGAGGGCGTGCGTTTCCTGTTTTTTCCCCAGCAGCGCCCGGGATGTAAAAGTCCGTCTGACATCCTGGCATTCAATAACCCTGTCCATTTTTCCTCCCCTATTTATTACCCGCTAAAGCGCATCGCGGTCCAGCCTGCCGCGCTGCCCGGCTGTTTTCTCAACCAACCTAATTTTTTTCATCCTCGATACCTAAATAGCGTCACGCTCCAGCGTCCCGCTGCGTTTCACCGCTTTCTCGAAAAAAACAAAGGCAAAGTAAGCCGCGGCATAATAGACCAGGCCAGTGATAAACTCCCGCAGGATATTACCGGAAACCTCCGCCAGCGGCGCGCCGGTAAAAGCCGCTCTAAAGGCGGCCAGCCCGTTGGTTATCGGCAGCAATTTGGCGATTTCCTGTAAAAAACCGGGTAATACTGAAACGGGTATAATAATGCCGCTCAATATCAGCAAAATGGTGTTCGCCAGTCCCTGGATGCCTATCCAGTTCCGCACCGCAACCGAAGCCACGCCGAGCAGCTGCGCGTAGGCGGTTACCGCCAGATCTATCGCTAGAACCGCCAGTATCAAAGTCGGCCAGTTTACCGCGCTGAAGTCCAGGTCTACGATAATCCAGGCTGCCAGCATGCCGAAGAAGAAAGCCACCAGCGCGTTGGGAAAGTGGAAAACCGACCGGCTGATAAAGTGCGTCAGCCGGTTGACCGTGGACACGAAGACAAATGACGTGCCGCCGTTGTATCTTTCCCGTGTGTAAGACTGTGTGATGCCGGCTATGGCTATCCAGGCAATGCAGGAGACGGCTATCCCCAGCGCGTAAGTGCGTACCAGATCCGGATTGCTGGCGAACCGGCCGAGTATGGCGAACATGGTAACGGTGGCGAAGGGGTATAAAACGGTGCTGGACAGGTAGCCCCAGCGGTTCAGCCAGTGAAACAACCCTTTAAAGGTCAACCATGATTGGACGTAAAAATTATACATATATCACTCTTAGTAAGCGCTCAGGCTCCCCTCGATGCGTATCCTTTTATCCACCAGCCGGCACAGGTAAACGGTCGCCAGGAACCAGGCCGCGCCCACCCCGATGGCTATCAGCCAGTCCCCCGCCAGCCCCGCCCACGTCCCGGTACCGGTGATGGCATTCCAGGCTCCGTCCATCGCCCAGGAAGAAGGCATAAAACGTGCCAGTATTTCCAGTCCCAGCGGCAGCTGCCCCACCGGCAGGATGAAGCCGCTTAGCACCGCCCCGAAAGGCACGATGCCCATGAACACCCCGGCTCTGGCCCCGGCCAGCACCACCAAAGCGCCCAGGAAAGTACTGACTACTGATAGTCCCGCTATTACCAGCAGCAGTGATACTGCCAGTTCCGCGGGGTCGGCGATATCCGGCACGGCATGCGCCACCAGCATCACCGTAACCGCCGCCACGATGCCGGTAGGTACTTCGTGTATTATCTGCGCCAGCATCTTGCTGAAAAGCACCAGCGCCATGGACGTGCGGGAAATCAGCGTGAAATCCAGCGTTTTACCGGCAAGCTCTGTTTCCAGCGCCCAGCCGCCTTCAGCCACGGTGCCCGTCCATACCGCAATCAGGGCAACGCCGAAGGTGAGAAAACCCAGTGATTCCAGGTTACCGCTCTGGTAAATAATCCAGGCAAGGGCGGCCGCCCGGCCGGCATCATTAACGAACTTGAAGATAAACGAAAGCCCCGCTTCCGATGTCTTCAGCTCTTTAATAACAGTTGCCGTAATAATGCGCCAGCGTATCATTATCTATCCACCCATTACCTTTTAATAGCCCCTATAAAACAGTTGAGCCCGGATTTTCTCCGGGCTTGGTGTGCTTTTTGGGGAGTATGATTACTGTTAAATCGGAAAAATAAAAACACACCAAGCCGACCGCCGGACGGCGCTGAATATTCCGTGGGTAATTCCTTTAGTATTCATGTACATTGTAGTCATCAAATTACCATGCCACGTGAAAAAGATAGCCCATTATATTACGCCTTTAAAATGATGTCAACAGGTTTTTAGCTATCTTTGCTAATTTTTTTCCCAGGTCCTGACAATACGGTGATAATCGCCCTTATTTTTCCGTCTGTCCGCGCCTGAAGTAAAAAAGTTTTTCCCGGAAATCTGGCCTTTCCAACGTAATTTTTCCATATTCCCGACATACGTGTTACGTCATCATAATATAGTCTGTTTCGTCTTTTTCTTATTAATATGCTCTTAATCTCAACTATTCTACATATTTTTCAAGATTTTCTGGCTAATTGCGTTTTTAACTCTTTATTTATAATCATTAATGATTTACAATAACATTATTAAGGCGGCCTATTCAGGGTTGACAATTAAGGAAATATATAATATAGTATGTGAAACTTTCACTATCCCAGATAACAATACACGTCAGAAAGTGGGTTGTTCTGCGTGTTATTGGCCGGGAGTATGGAGGTGAAAACCCAAATTTTTGAATAGTCAGGGAGGTTGATAATAGCCAAGAAGCAATTATACGCGTATACGCCAAAAATATTCGAGGAGGAGAAAATGAAAAAATGGCTTGTCATCCCGCTCTTCTTGCTACTTGCTCTTGTTATCGTACTCGGTAGCTGCGGATCTACCGATAAGACCACTAAACCTGTTACCACTACACCGCCCACTCAGACGGCCACCACTACACCGCCCACTCAGACGGCTACCACTACACCGCCTACTCAGACGGCCACCACTACACCTCCGCCCACCACCACTGTCCCTACAGGCACAATCACTGTCGCCAGCCCGGATTTCGGTTATGAATCAACCGACCCGATATTCTACGAATCCACCTGGGGCTGGTCATTTTATGAATCCCTGCTCCGCTGGGACTCGACCGGTAAGTTTATCGGTGGCGTAGCTGACAGCTGGTCAGTGAGCGATAACGGCTGCGTGTGGACATTTAAAATCCACCAGGGTATCACATTCTGGGACGGCTCCCCGCTGACTGCTGCTGATGTTAAGTTCTCCGTTGACCGCTTCGGCGGCGACCCGGGCTACAGCGTATCCTCCAACCCTTGGTCCAACTACATCAGCTACAACTATAATAAGAGGGATTCCATCGTCGTCGACAATTATACCTACCAGTTCGTCAGCGACCATCCGGAACCCGCCCAGCAGATCGTCTTCGCCTGGACGCGCATCCTCCCCAAGGCCTATTTTGAATCTGTCGGTGAGGCAGGATTCCGCGCGGCACCTATGGGCTCCGGTCCGTGGATTTTCAAGGAGCTTGTCACTAAACAGAAGATGACACTGGAAGCGAACACGAACTACTGGCGCACCGATGAAATTCCTGCTTACCAGTATTATGTCGAGCTAATGGTACCCGAGCAGGCGACCCGTATCGCCATGCTGAGAAACCACGAATGCGATATCGCCCTCGGTATTGACTATGACCGCCTCCCCGATCTGGAAGCTGCCGGCTTTAAAATCTTCAATCAGCCCGGCCCGCCCGGAACGAGCAGCCTTGCCATTCAGGGCAGCTGGCTATCGAATGCCGGCGCGGTTGGTGACATCCGCATCCGCCAGGCTTTGTCCTTTGCGCTTGACCGCGAGGAAATTGTAGACACCTGGTACCAGGGCTACGGCGATCCTACCGCCGGACAGTTCTACATGTATCCCGGATGCTTCGGTTGGAACGAAGCTTTAAGGAACGATCCGTTCGATCCTGATCACGCGATGGCGCTGATGGAGGCCGCCGGCTATCCTGACAGCTTCGCTGACCCGACCATCCACATCTACACTACGGCCGCCGGACAGGACTACATCCTGTTGCTGATGGGTTATTGGCAAGATGTTGGTTTACAGGTCAGCCTTGAGGTTGTTGATTCCACCATCTACACCGCTTACGCCTTCCACAACTTCGTCGGTAGAATCCAGGATGGTGATGCCAACGCAGGCTGGATATTCACCTGGACTTTCCAGTCTTTCTTCAACTGCACCTACCACTCCGCGAATATGTACTGCTCTTGGGGTGCGCACAGCACCGGTAATGACGCGATGGCGGACGAACTCTATCTGAAAGCCGCCAACGAGACTGATCCGGCGTTGTCCGCCCAATACTTCGGCGAGTTCCAGGCGTATGTCAAGACCTTGTACATCGATATCGGTATCTGTACGTTCGATACCCTGATTGTTGAAAACCCCAATACTATCGGTGATTGGACCGGCAGGAACTGGGTAAGCTATCAGGATGCCTTGAACGGTATTCAGCATCCGAAGTAAAGTCAATACGGATTTCCGGGGCGAGGTGCACAGCCCCGCCCCGGAAATCCGAATATCAGCATTACTCATTTGTACAAAGAAAGGCTAATTTATTGCCGTTGGCGTGCAAAAACACCCTTTTTCCTGTCCGAAAGCGGATTCTTGGGTCATTAATTTGTGTTAATCCGCAAGTTATTGTATAATTACGGAAAATTTGATGGAGTTCATATAGGCTGGGATATTTTGTTATAGCAGAATCCCGGGTTATATGAAAACCATCAAAAACTTCAAGAACTGTAATAAGGATAGTTATAAATGGCGCGTTTTGTTATCGTAAGGCTATTGCAGGCATGCGTTGCCCTCGTGGGCATCACGATTATAGTATTTTTCCTGGTTCGCACTTCCGGTGACCCCATGCAGCTGATAGCATCCCCCAATATGTCGCCTGAACAATATGAGCGCATCAAAGCTGATCTGGGACTGGACAAGTCATGGGGCACTCAGCTCTGGATTTACATCAAAGACCTTGCCCACGGCGACCTCGGTTCTTCACTGGTTAGAGATAAGCCGGTCATCAAGATGATCCGGGAATCCCTGCCCAACACCCTCAAATTAACCGTCCCTTCTTTCGCTATCAGCATGATTTTGGCCTTTTTCCTCGGGATTATGGCGGCGACATACCGCGACTCCTGGTGGGATAACGGCATAAAATTTGTGGCAGTTCTTGGACAATCCTTGCCGGGCTTCTGGGTGGCTATTATGGCCGTACTGGTCATTTCTGTGGAACTGCATTGGCTACCGTCCTCCGGCATGTCCAGCCCTGACCGTTATATCCTGCCGGTCGGCACTATGGTCTTTTTTATGCTGCCGGGCATGATGCGTCTGGTACGCTCCAGTATGCTGGACGTGCTTGACAGCGAATACATCAAGCTGGCCAGAATAAAAGGCCTTCCGGAAAGGGTGGTTATCTGGAAACATGCCTTGAGAAACGCCCTGATAACGCCGCTGACCACCCTCGGCATGATAATCCCGGGTCTGGTTCTCGGCGCCGTAATTACAGAACAGATTTTTAACTGGCCCGGCATGGGTGTAATGATAGTCCAATCTACCTTTGAACGTGATTTCCCGGTGGTCCAGGCTATTACCATATTGACGGCACTTCTCGTGCTGGGAATAAACCTGCTGGTGGATATTTCCTACGCTTATGTTGACCCGCAAATCAGATTTCAAAGAACTTAGGGAATACAAATTATGCTTAGTACTATACCTACTGTAAAAGTGCATAAACAGAAGAAATACCGCGGTGTTACCAAAGGCACACGTTTTTTAAGAAGTCTCGGGCTCTATATCCCGCTGGCCGTAATGGCGGTGATGATAATACTCGCCCTGTTTTCCGATATGTGGTATGTCGGTTTACCCGGTGTTGGTTTAGCGCCGCATGACCCCAACGTCACGTCGCCGCGGGACAAGTTCCTGCCGCCCTCTTTCATGGAGGGAGGCAAGAGTGAATATCTGCTCGGGACGGATAAACTCGGCAGAGATGTTCTCAGCCGTGTCATGGTTGGCGCCCAGGTTTCACTTAGTGTCTCTCTGATAGCTATACTTATTACCGCCACCATCGGGACGGCGCTGGGTATCCTTGCCGGCTATGCCGGCGGGCCTGTAGAAGGCCTGATCATGAGGATAGTGGATATGGCGCTATCATTCCCGGGTCTGCTGCTGGCTATGTTGCTGGCGGTGTCCATCGGGCCGGGTTTTTGGACGGTGGTGTTTGCCTTGTCCATACTGGGCTGGGCGGGTTACGCCCGTATGATACGCGGTGAAGCCCTGAGAATCCGCGAATCTGATTTCGTAGCGCAGGCCCGTATTGCCGGCTCTTCCTCCTGGCGTATTATGATCCGGCATATTTTCCCCAATATCGTTAACTCGTTAACCGTTATTATGACCCTCCAGATAGGTATGATGATTCTGGCGGAATCAGCCTTGAGTTACCTCGGCATCGGCATTACGGCGCCGAGGGCTTCATGGGGTTCCATGGTATCAGACGGCCGCGCCGAACTTGACCGGGCCTGGTGGATATCCGCCTTCCCCGGCATATGCATCGGCCTGGTAGTGCTGTCCGGCAACTTCCTGGGGGACTGGATCCGCGATAAGCTTGACCCGAGGTTAAGGCAATTATGAGCAATATCGTACTGCAAGTTGAAGACCTGCATACTTCATTCTTTACCCGTGCGGGTGAGGTTAAAGCCGTCGACGGCATAAGTTTCTTCGTACGTGAGGGGGAAACCTTAGGCATCGTCGGTGAATCCGGCTGCGGCAAATCGGTTACCGGTCTTTCCATCTTGCGCCTGCTGCCGGAACCGGCCGGCCAGATTGTCGGCGGCAAGATAATCATGGAAGGTAAAAATCTGCTGGAAGTCAGCAAGAAAGTCATGCGGGCTTACCGGGGTAAGATGGTGTCCATGATTCTCCAGGACCCCATGTCCTCGCTCAATCCGGTTTATACCATCGGCGACCAGATATCGGAATCCGTACGGCTGCACCAGGGACTCCCGGACAACATGGTGGAACCGGAGGTAATATCGGCGCTGCGGCTGCTCAGGATACCCGCGCCGGAAGTGCGGCTCAAGGAATATCCTTTCCAGCTAAGCGGCGGCATGAGGCAGAGGGTGGTGGGCGCTATCGCCATGTCCTGCCGCCCGCGACTGCTCATCGCCGATGAGCCGACCACCGCTTTAGATGCTACCATTCAGGCGCAATACATCGCCCTGTTTGAAGATATCCAGGCTAAAACGAACGTAGCCATTATCTTTATCACCCATGACTTCGGCGTGATATCCAGGATTTGCGACCGCGTGGCCGTGATGTACGCCGGAAAAATAGTAGAAACGGCGCCAACCAGAGAGATATTTAATGCGCCCCGGCACCCTTATACCGCCGCCCTGATTCACTCCGTGCCTCGCCTGGATAAAAAAGACGAACGGCTTTTTTCCATCGAGGGACAGCCGCCGTCCATGATGAACCTGCCGCCGGGCTGCCGGTTCTGTCCCCGCTGTACCGTCTCGATGGATATTTGCAAGGAACAAGAGCCGCCTGAAATAAAACTTACGGATGACCATTCTGTATCTTGTTGGAGGGTTAAGTAGACCATGCCGGAAGTTTTACTTGAAGCGCGTGACCTGGTAAAGCATTATCCTGTGACCCGGGGGCTTCTCCAGCGGACGGTTGCCTGGGTAAGGGCGGTGGATGGAGTTTCCTTTACTATTGAACAGGGCCAGACTTTCAGCCTGGTAGGTGAATCCGGCGCGGGCAAAACCACCGTGGCCAAAGCCATCCTGCTCCTGGAAAAGCTGACCTCCGGGTCTATTATCTTCCAGGGAAAAGACCTTTATAAACTTACGCCATCGCAGATTAAATCGGAATACCGCCCTAAAGTACAGTCCGTACAGCAGAATCCCTGGAGTTCCATGAACCCCAGGATGCGTATCAAAGACGTTGTCGCCGAGCCGCTGGTGGTAAACACCAAGCTTAAGAAGAAAGAACTCTATGAAAAAGTGGCCAGCCTGCTGGCCAAGGTAGGTATCGGGCCTGAAGGAATGACTAAATTCCCCCATGAGTTCAGCGGCGGACAGCGTCAGCGTATCGCCGTGGCGCGCGCCCTGGCGCTAAACCCTGATTTAATGGTGCTTGACGAGCCTGTTTCCGCCCTGGATGTATCTATCCGGGCGCAGATAATGAACCTGCTGAAGGACCTGCAAATCGAGCATAATTTAAGCTACCTGGTTATCGCGCACAACCTGGCCACCGTACGCTACATGAGCCATACCGTGGGCATTATGTACCTGGGCCAGCTGGTGGAATACGGCCAGACGGAAGAGCTCTTCGAACGCCCCCTGCACCCCTACACCCGGGCGCTAATATCCGCCTCACAGCTGACTTTGCCTGAAGACGGCGACCAGGTCACCAAGCAGATTATCCTGACCGGCGAAATGCCTTCTCCGATGAACCCGCCCTCCGGCTGCCGCTTCCACACCCGCTGTTCCGAGGCGAGAGAAATTTGCTCCCTGGAAGTACCGGTAATGCACATGATAGGCAAGCAGCAGGTCAAGTGTCATAACTTCGATTAAGAGACAGGCTTCCCCCGCTTTGGTTTCTCCGGCGAATTTCTGCGCGCGGCTGTCTATTATTCCGGCGGATGATTTGGTAGATGCGGCGCTTTTCAGACCTTGAGCGTCCGCCCGCACCGTGTGCAGCGTATGGTATCGTCACGGAAGCCCGGCGGTATTTTCCACCGCGCCCCGCATTCACAGTCCACCATGCGGTAGTTGTCCATGCGGAGCATCATGTCCGATACTTCCCGTGTCTTGACGGACTTGGCCTCGGCGGCCAGCTCTCCCGGCTCGGACGGCGTGGCCGCCCGTATGCCCACCGCGCCCATCCCGACAAAAGCCCCCTTAGGCATGACAGTCTTGCCGGAATGTACATTTTCATAGGCTTTTTCATAGTCCGTGAAGGAAGCGCCGCCGGCCATGGCGCGGAGAATGCGTATCCTTTCGGATATAGGCGGGTGGGTGCTGGTAAGGTCGCTGGCTTTCCGTCCTTCTTTATGCAAAGGATTGATAATATACATGGGCGCGGTAGCCTGGTTGGCTGATTTCAGCGTGGCCGTTGACGCCCCCAGCTTCTCCAGGGCGGATGCCAGCCCTTCCGGGTAGCGCGTGTACAGCGCCGATGAGGCGTCCGCCAGGTACTCCCGCTTGCGGGAAATGGCAAAGTATATCAGCTGCGCGGCGATGGGCGCCACAATCATCAGGACCAGCCCGAGGATAAGGATAATGACCTGCCCGCCTCCGCCACCGCCCTTTGAAGAGGAGCGCCTGCCTCCGGTCATCGCCCCGAACATCATAAAGCGCGAGGCGTACCAGGAAAGCATGACGATGGTGCCCAGCATGATGCCGGCCACGGACATCAGCAGGACGTCCCGGTTCTTGATGTGGGATATCTCGTGGCCGATGACGCCCTGAAGCTCGTCGCGGTTGAGCTTTTGCAGCAGGCCGGAGGTAATCGCCACCGAGGCTTTTTCCGGGCTGCGGCCGGTGGCAAAGGCGTTCAGGGCGGGGTCGTCGATGATATAGACCTCCGGCACTTTGGGCAGACCGGATGCTATTTTCATCTCTTCCACCACGTTGTAAAGTCGCGGCGCGTCATCCGGCCCCACCTTCTTCGCTCCGGCGATGGAGAGCATGATGCTGTCGCCCTGGAACAGGGCCACCAAGCTCATTATGCCCCAGACGATAAAAGCGATTACCAGGCCGCCGACGGGGCTATCGAAAAACGCCAGCCCGATAACATAGCCGACCGCCAGCAGCAAAACCGCGATAACGGCCATCAGCAATATGGACCTGATGCGGTTAGACCTTATCTGTTCCCACATGACTTTAACCCGTGACTATTAAATAATCCTTATCTGGTATTTCTAGGAAAAACTTACCTTGGGAGCCTCACGCTCAACGGGAGCGGTGGTCTCGAAGAACTCGCCGGTCTTGAAGTTGAACATTCCCGCGATGATATTGGAGGGGAACATCTGTATCTTGTTATTGAACTGCAAAACCTGGTCGTTATAGTACTGCCGGGAAAAGCTTATCTTGTTTTCCGTGGAGGTCAGCTCCTCCTGGAGGGCCAGGAAGTTCTGGTTGGCTTTCAGTTCCGGGTAAGCCTCGGCCACGGCCAGCAGCCGGCCCAATGCCAGGCCGAGCTCGCCCTCCGCTTTGCCCCGCTCCGCCGCCCCGGCGGAAGCAGCCTGCTGGGCGAGATTGCGGGCCTTGGTGACCATTTCAAATGTTTCCCGCTCGTGTTTGGCGTAGCCCTTGACCGTCTCCACCAGGTTGGGGATAAGGTCATACCGCCTTTTCAGTTGAACATCTATCTGCGCCCAGGCATTCTTTACCTGGTTGCGGAACCCTACCAGGCTGTTGTACATGCCTACGACGATGAAGAACAGGACAACGATGATACCCAGGATAATCCAGAGCCAAAGCATTGTCTTCCTCCCTTTCTATTCGATAGCCCGAGAAGCTACGATTATACCGTTTATTTTTCTCCGGGAGACTGGTATTGGAGCATCTCCCCCACGAAAGCCAGCACCCCGGCCGCGGTGTCCCCGCCGGCGTGCCCGGCGGCAATTCCGGCGATGAGCTGCTGCACCTCGCCGCCGTCAAACCAGATGCCGTGACCGCGGCCGCAGATGTCCACCAGGACTTTTTTATCCTGGTCTATATGGGACTTCTTCATTTTATGGCGGCAAATGGGACAGCGCCGCTTTTTTTCCCCGGTAGCCGCCTCCGGGCCGGCGGCGTCATGCCACGAGGCCCGGGACTCCGCCATACCGGCGGCCTCCAGCAGCATCTCCAGCTCACCGGCGTCGAACCAGACGCCGCCGCAGGACGGGCAATAGTCCAGCTCGATGTGGTTATACTCCACTATCAGGGCGTCTTTTTTACATACCGGACAAATCATTTTTCTTTATTATACCCGACAATTGTTTTAAAATTATTTTTTTATTATTCCGTGCCTGGCCAGCTTCAGGATTTGTTTTTTGTTTTATGTTAAATCAGCTTCAATTCTGCGGTGAATTGTTTTTTGTTTTATGTCTACCCCCGCCCGTTCCATTACCTTTAGGCCGCGGCAGGCACACCGCGTACATTATAGGCTAATCCGGCGCCAAAGGGAAGGGTATGCTGTCCCTTATATAAATTATACGGGTTCACGGGACACGTTACAATCCCCGCGCGCTGGTATTTAGCGGCAGTGACTGCCTCAGCGTTACCTCACCCCCTAACCCCCTTGTATGTTTGAAAGATGGTAATATAAGCTTTAAAGGCACGGCAGACCGATTCCCCCTTGGTTTAATAAAACCGTTGGAGAGCGAGG
>JBAZGT010000023.1 GCA_041652735.1 Dehalococcoidales bacterium
AAATTACAGACACAGTCTGGGAAGTCTGGTTCAGTTTCTTAAAGCTTGGTTTACTAGATGAAACCAAAGGAAAAGTGTTACCTATGTCCCCGGTCTAAAGTGTAACCTATGTCCCAGTTTGCACAAGGGGGAAAGGTTTGATACACTATGCTTTCAACCGCATCATAACCATTCCGGTGCAAACCGGAATCCAGTGATTAGGGGGTTGTTTATCTTTAGATTTTCAGACATCTGAACTGCCTGGATCCCGGCTTTCGCCGGGATGACAACAATGTAAGAAATACCGGCGACTCGCTTCGTTGCTACGTCACTTACAATGACATTGGGGAGGAAAAAATAAGGGGGAGCTTTTTACGGCTCCCCCTCTTTATCTTGTGTTATTTATTATGCCGCTCATGGTGCGCTTGCCCGCCCTTCATAACTTCAGTGTAGAAGGGCCGAACCGGAGCGGAGGCTTTAACCGGTATTACTTGGTGCCTATCTTCGAAAGCGGGATGTCCCCCAGGTTGATGTCTTTCACGGTGCTGAGCTTATCGAATTTCTTGGGTAAAAAGCCCGCCGCGGAAATGGTCAGGTTGTAGACGCCGTCCGGCAGGCCCTGGAACCAGAAATCCCCGAAGCCGTCCGTACTGGCTATCATGGCCTTGCCCAGTTTCGCGCCCGATAGGGAGCAGGTAGCGCCGATGATTACTTCCTTCTCTTTCGGGTCGTAAACCGTGCCGGCGATGAATTTCTTGGGTACGTTTAGGTAATATACTCTGGGCTTGGTCTTGGATTCCGGCTTGAGCACCTCCGCCTTGGCGATGAGGTCTTTGAACTCGGATTCCTCGCCGAACTTGATGGCCTCGGTGGGGCAGGAGTCCGCGCAGCGCGGTATCGTCCACTCCCCGCCGTCCAGCAGGTGGGCGCAGCCGGTGCACTTCTGGGCCAGGTTCAGGCTCTCGTTGAAGTAGATGGCCTTGTAAGGGCAGGCGTCCACGCAGACTTTGCAGCCGTTGCATTTATCTGCATCGATGATGACCAGGCCGTCCGCTCTCTTGTAGATGGCCTTAATCGGGCAGGCCGCCAGGCAGGGCGCATTATCGCAGTGCTGGCAGAGCAGCGGAATGTAGTGCATCTTTACCTTGGGCACGGTGCCGCAAATATGCTCTTCGAGCTTCATCCAGAACTGCCCGGCATCAGGCTGCGGCTTGGCGATAGGTGACCAGTCATTGCCCACGTGTTCGTCTTTGCAGGCTATCTGGCAGCTGTAGCAGCCGTTACAGATTCCAACGTCGATAACAAATACTTTACCCATTTATTACATCCCTCCTTCGACCCAGCCATCGAAGCGGGGGCCGTAAGCCGGGTCATAATCTCTCTTGAAGCAAGCGTCGAAAGCCTCGGGGTCTTTGGCGCGCCATTCCTGGTAATCTTTCTCGGTAAGGTTCTGCACGTCCACCAGGTAAGCGGTAGTAGCCTGCCCGACGGCGTTCTTGGAAGTGATGCCGTCCGGCGCGATGGTGTTGATGGCGCCGCCGCGGTCGACGTTAGTGATTATCGGGTCATGCCGGGCGCCGTGGTCAACATAGACGACGCCGGGGCTCATGCGTTCCCAGACACGGGCGCCGCAGAGTACCACGCCGCGCTCGTTGAATACTTTAACGATACTCCCGTCCTTGATGCCGCGCTGGGCGGCGTCGCCGGGATTAATCCAGGCCGGCTCGTACCGGTAGCCGTCGGAAGCCAGTACTTTACCCGTTGGCGTTTCCCGCGTCCAGGTAATGTCATCGCCTTGGGAGTGGGTGCGCCACCGCCCGTGGTTGGACATGCAAAGCAGCGGGAACATGGCGGCGCGCTCACTGGAAACACGCTCGTCGTGCGTCACGCCCTTTTCAATCCACTGGGGATACGGCGGCCTCTCTTTATCGTCCGGGAAGTATTGGGCCAGCCTTGCGGAGTAGAACTCTAGCAGGCCGGATGGCGTCGGGAGCGGGTTTTTCTTCGGGTCGTCGTGGAACTTCTTGAAGCCGGGCGGGTCGCTCTCCCAGTCCTTGGCCGTGGGATAAACGAAGTATTTTTTCTCCATAAGGTCTTCCCAGCTTATCATCTTGTCGATATCCATGGTCTCCCATACGTCATGCTGGAGGTCCCGGGTGGACTTACCCTCGGAGAACTTTTCACCCATGCCCAGTTTCTCGGCAATCGCCAGCACTATCTCGTAGTCGCTCTTGGACTCGCCGATGGGCGGGATGGCCTGTTCCTGGATGGTAATACTCTGGAAATGCGGCCCCTGCCGCGTATTGGTCACGATATCTTCCACTTCCAGCGTGGTGTTCGCCGGCAGGATGACATCGGCGTATAAACATTCGTTTTCCAGCCAGGGGTGCTGCGCCACCACGAACTCGATCTTGGGGCTGCGCTGCGCCTCGATGGACGCGTTGCCGTGGTTCCAGCAGGTGATGCGGCAGGGCGTATCCGTCCACATCATGTGTATCTCGCAGCCGCCCTTTTCCTTGGCGATGGGATAGGTATATTTGATGAACTGGTCTTCAGTCTGGGATTCCTGGCCGCCGCTGCCCATGAAGGTGAGGGGCGGTTTCAGGATGGCGTCCTGGATAAGCGTCTTGGGAATCAGCTGCTTGCCCCAGGCGTCGATGGTCGTCCGGCAGGGTATCCTCAAGCGCTCGCTCAGGTCCGGGTTGAAGAAGCGGATGCTCTTCAGTCCTTCCGCTCTCGGCATCCCGAAGTAGGTTAGCTGGCACTGGTGTACGCCCGGGGAGCCCAGCCCCTGCATGCCCAGCAGGATGCATTCGAGACGGCCCGGCTCATGGGAGAACGGTCCCCGGCACATGCCGCCGCCGAAGTAGTGGATGATGGACGTTACTTTCTTGGCGAACTGGCGGGCCAGCGCTTTGATGGTCCATTCCGGCACGCCGCATTTCTTGGAAGCCCATTCCGGCGTCTTGGGGACATCGTCCACTTTGCCCAGGACGTAATCTTCAATTTTATCCATGCCCACCGCGTGGGTCTTGACGTACTCTTTATCCCAGGTGCCTTCTTTAATCCACATGTAGATGATGGCTAATTGCAGAGCGGCATCCGTATTGGGGAGCACCGGTATCCACTTGTCCGCGTGTACCGCCGCGCCGTAGTTAAGCTCGGGGCAGATGTAGATTTGGGGAATACCCGCCTGCGTCCAGAAGTAGCAGACGCGGGTGGCGTACTGCCCGGTGAAACCCCAGGGGGTGGTCTCCGGGTCGCAGCCCCAGCAGAGCACCATCTCCGCGTTCTCGGAAATGTCTTTAAGAAGGTTGGCGGCCGGGGACATCATGCCCTGGAAGCCCTGCCCCCAGACGTGTTTGGAGCCCCAGTACCAGCCTTCCCAGCTGTCCGGGTTGCGCACCTGCTGGGTAAACCCGCCCATCATGTCCAGGAGGCGGCCCTGGTGGCCGTGGGGGGTATGGATGGTCTTGCATTCGCCGTGGCCGTCGCCCTGTACCAGGATAGAAAGCGGCCCGTACAGTTTATGCTGCCGTTTGACTTCATTAGCGACGAGGGTGATAGCTTCGTCCCAGGAAATGCGGCGGTACTTGCTCTTGCCGCGGTTTTCCGGATGTCTTTCGCCATTGGGGTCGAAGTCGACTCTGACCAGGGGGTATTTAATCCGGTTGGAAGAAAATACTCTTTTCTTATACGCCAGCGAGAAAGTGCCGGGTAAAGCTTTCATCAGCGGCTCCAGCGTGGCGCCGTTTCTCTTTATCTTCCATGGCCGGAGATATGCTTTGTCATATTTTTCGTCATAGCGGAACGGCCGGATTCTGACTGCTTTACCGTCTTTTACATCAACGGAGCACTCGCCCCCCCCGCCGAGCAGGCCGCCCAGCGCCAGGGATTTGTACACCGTCTTGTCTGGCTTCACGTCAACTTTTTTCCTTTTTACGTCAGCCATTTAGTTACTCTCCTTCCCGTAATTCATATGTTTTACTTTAGTTGTTAACGCCTTTCCTGGACACGGCGAGAATTCCGAAAAGTTGAAATGGAAATGTTGTTGAAATTATGCAGTACTATAAAAATTTACTATAGCGGGCTTCCGCTTGTCAAGTTAATTAGCCTGCGGACGGCTACCGGCATGAGGTGTTTTCAATAGTTGCGTATTTTCATCATTACCATAATTATAAGGGGTTATGCCGCCCTTTTCCGCCCCGCCGTTAGTGTGATTATTTTGATAGACTACCCTGCGGGATTGTGACGCTTTATTGATGCTACCCGGCTAAACTGTTTACTGCAACACGATAAAACAACCCCCCCCAATTTATCTGATTTGATACTGGGTTGCGTCTAAAAAACAGGGATTGGAGATTACAAATTGAACTCGCATTTACTCGTTCCGCTCATCGGGGTAGTGTCCGGCCTAACGTTGCTTACCGTGCTGGCCGTCAGCGGCAGAAAACACGCCGCCAAACGTCCTTTCGTCATTTTTCTTTTCTTCATGACACTGTGGGCCGCCCTTATCTTTATGATGCGCGCCAGTCTGGATATGGAAATGGCGCTGGTCTGGGAGAGATTCGCCCTGTGGGCGATATTGAGCGCCTCCCTGTTATTCTTCCGGTTTACCGTGGTTTATACCCAGGCCCGGCTGAACAAATATTTCACCTATTCCCTTTATGCCGCCTATTTTCTGGTTTTGGGACTGATACCCACCGGGCTGATAGCCGGCGGCATGCAGTCCGCCTGGTACGGTAAAACGCCGGAGGTGGGGGTTTTGTTCCCGCTTTTCGTGCTCTGCACCAACCTCTTCATCGCCATCAGCGCCGTGCTGCTGAAGAAACACTATAAGTCTACCCGCGCCATAGACGACCGCGTGCGGGACCAGTACCTTATCACCGGCATCACGCTGATGATTATCGGCATGACCACGGATTTCCTCCCCGCTATGGGCGTTAAAGTGTTCCCGGCCGGCATTATCGGCAATATCCTGTTCTGCGTGATTGCCACCGCCGCCATGCTGCGCTACAACCTGCTGGATATGAAGGTGGTCGCCCGCAAAGGCGCCACCTTTTCCCTGGCCGTCCTCTTGCTCTTCGCCGTTTTCGGCAGCATCATCTATCTGCTGAGCTATTTCTCCCGTGATTTATTGAGTCCGGTTTCCGTCACCCTCACTATTATCATCGTTTCTATCGCCGCGCTACTCTTCCAGCCGGTAGTTACCCGCCTGCGGCTTACGGTGGACCGCTGGTTTTACCGGGAAAGGTATGACCACCTCCAGAACCTGAAAAGATTTACCTGGGCTAATAAGAGCGACCTTGACCTGGAACAGCTTACCGCCTCGCTGGTGGACACCGTGTCCAACGGCATGCAGAGCCGGGCTGTCTATTTGCTGCTGCCGGTGCCGGCCTCCGGCAACTATATCACCTACAACCATGCCGGGCTGAAAAACCGGAAAGAAATACATTTTTCCGCCAACAGCCCGTTCATCACCGCCATGACGCAGCTGAACCGGGTGGTGGATTTTATCGATTTGGACACAATACCGTCGCTGGCGGAAATGCCTGCCCGTGACCGGCAGGCTCTAAACGACAACGATATCGAGCTGATGGTGCCCCTGCGCAATAACGGCCACATGGCCGGCATGCTGCTCCTCGATAGCAAGATTTCCCGCGAGCCTTACTCTTATGAAGAGCGGCGTCTGTTACAGGAGATTTCCGGCGACCTGGCTACCAACATTGAAAACGCCAACAGCTTTGAAACCATGAAGCGGAAACACAGTGAGCTTCAGAAAGCCATCAGCGGCGTCGTCCACGCTGTGTCTATCCTGGTGGGCAGCCGCGACCCCTATACCGCCGGACACCAGCGGCGGGTGGCGGAACTGGCCCGTGAAATCGCCCGGGAAATGGGCCTGTCCGAATGGCAGACCACCGGGGTATTTATCTCCGGTCTGCTCCATGACGTGGGCAAGGTGTCCGTGCCGGCGGAAATCCTGAGCAAGTCCGGGCAGATAACCGCCTCCGAGTTCGCCATCATCAAGAACCACTGCCGGGTGGGGTATGACATTCTGAAAAAGATTGATTTCCCCTGGCCGGTGACCCGGGCTATCCTCCAGCACCATGAAAGACTGAACGGCTCCGGCTACCCGGAAGGCCTGAAAGAAAACCAGATCATCATGGAAGCCAGGATTCTCGGGGTGGCGGATGTGGTGGAAGCGATGGCTTCCCAACGCCCGTACCGCCCGGCGCTGGGGCTGGTATACGCCCTGGCGGAGATAAAGCGGGGCAGGGGCGTCATCTATGATGCGGATATCGTGGACGTTTGCCTCAAGCTCCTGAACCAGAACGAGCCGGAGTTCGACCGGATTATGGCGGCGGCGGAAGCCGACCTGGGTACGGTTATCGACGTTACGGTATAGCCGGCGGCTTAACGGTGCCCCCGGCTTAATCGTAAGACGCCCCGCTGTATGCCCCCGGACGCCAGGCTGCCTTTTGCCGCCTCCGCCGGGTGGGTCTGCTGCTGTTTCCCGGCGTATCCCCTCCTTCCCCTTTCACGACTGGCGCCGCTGCCTGTTACTTTTTAGCTGCTTAACTATTTATTAATATTTTTTATGGTATAATCTAAAAGGTAATATATGAAGCGGGGCGCGTTATGAAATCGAATTGGCGACGCAATAGTATTATATATATCGTAATCTTACTGGCGGCGGTGCTGCTTTTCTCCTTGCTCATGCCCAATAGCAATCCCATAGAGGAAGTGCCGCTGGGCCAGGTTATCACCATGTCCCAGAACAATGAGATCCAGAAAATCGTGGTGGACGGCGACCTCCTGACGATAACGACTACCGGCGGCGAAGAGCTGCGGGCTTACAAGGAGCCGAACGCCAGCATCTATGATGTCCGGGACCTGAACCTGACCAACGTTACCGTGGACGTGAAAGGCTCGTCCGGGATTAACTGGGCTAACCTGATAGTCACCAGCCTGCCTTTCCTGCTCATTATCCTCTTCCTGTTCTTCCTCTTCCGGCAGGCGCGCGGCGCCAACAACCAGGCCATGAGCTTCGGGCGCAGCCGGGCGCGTCTTTTCCCCGCCAACCGCGCCACCGTCACCTTCGCGGATGTGGCCGGGGCGGAAGAAGCCAAGCAGGACATGCAGGAAGTGGTTGATTTCCTCAAGTCCAAGGAGAAATTCCAGGCGCTCGGCGCCCGCATCCCCAAGGGTGTTCTGCTGGTCGGCCCCCCCGGCACCGGCAAGACGTTGATGGCCCGGGCCGTGGCCGGCGAGGCCGATGTCCCGTTCTTCTCCATCAGCGGCTCCGAGTTCGTGGAAATGTTCGTGGGCGTGGGCGCTTCCCGCGTGCGGGACCTCTTCGACCAGGCCAAGCGCAATACGCCCTGTATTATCTTTATCGATGAAATAGACGCCGTCGGGCGGCAGCGCGGCACCGGGCTGGGCGGCAGCCACGATGAGCGCGAGCAGACACTGAACCAGATTCTGGTGGAGATGGACGGCTTCGATACCAATACCAACGTTATCGTTATCGCCGCCACCAACCGCCCTGATATCCTGGATCCCGCCCTGCTCCGCCCCGGCCGTTTCGACCGCCGCGTGATGCTGGACCTGCCGGATATCACCGGACGGCTGGCTATCCTTAAAGTGCACACCAACGGCAAACCGCTGGACAAGACGGTGGACCTGGAGACGCTGGCCAGAGGCACGGTGGGCTTCAGCGGCGCTGATTTGTCCAACATCGTTAACGAGGCGGCTATCCTGGCGGCCAGGCGCAGCCTGAAAACCATCGGCTCCAGGGAGTTCGAGGAGTCGGTGGACCGGGTGCTGGCCGGGCCGGAACGCAAGAGCCGTAAAATCAGCGCCAAAGAAAAAGAAATCACTGCGTATCACGAGGCGGGGCACGCCATGGTGGGCAGGATGCTGCCCAACGCCGACCCCATCCATAAAATATCCATCGTTTCCCGCGGCATGATCGGCGGCTATACCAAGCAGCTGCCAGCGGAAGACCGCTATTTGCATACCCGCTCCTACATGAAGGATATGCTGGCCTACTCCCTCGGCGGCCGGGCTGCCGAGGAAATTATCTTTAACGAGATTACCGACGGCGCCCGCAGCGATATCGAACGCGCCACCAAGCTGGCCCGCGCCATGGTCACCGACTACGGTATGAGCGATAAGCTCGGCCCCCGGACTTTCGGCCATAAGGAAGAGATGGTTTTCCTGGGCCGTGAAATCTCGGAGCAGCGGGACTACAGCGAGGAAGTCGCCCGCCAGATTGATGAAGAGGTACAGAAAATCATCAGTGAAGCCCACAGCCTGGCCCGTGAAGTCCTGACCAAAAACCGGAAAAAGCTGGAGCTTCTGGCCAAAGAGCTGATGAACAAGGAGACGCTGGAGGGCAAGGACCTGGACAAGTTCTTCGACGATATTGGTATCGCCAAGCGCGCGCCCAGGGTCAGGAAGACCGATATCCCCGTCCCGGTCAAGCCCGTCAGTGAGGGCGAGGTGGTGCCGCAGCCCAAGAAGGCCCCCTCGGTGCCGCAGCTGGTGCCCAAGCAGACTCCGGCCCCTTCTGACTAGTCCGGATGTGTCATTCCAGCGCAGGCTGGAATCCACCGTAAGGTGCGGTAATAGTTGAATTCCCTGAGTGGATTCTGACCGGAGTTTACACTGAACGAAGTGAACGTGCCAGAATGACATGGGAATATTGCGAAACGTCATCAATACTAGCAGGTCGTCATGATTACCATCACGGATAAACCTATATCCCCGGAAACGGTAGTAAGCCAGGCCAAGACCCTGGACAGTGGCTGCGTGGTCACCTACGTCGGCCTTATCCGGGACAACTCCCGCGGCAAGCCGGTGCAAAGCGTGGAATATAAAGACGCTGACGGCCGGGCCGCTGCCAGACTAGAGGAAATTGCCGGAGAGATTCAGCAAAAATTCCCGGTCAAACGGGTGGTCATTCACCACCGGGTGGGGAAGCTTAAGGTGGGGGATATCAATCTGGTGGTGGCGGTGGCGGCGGCGCACCGCGGCGAGGGACTGGACGCCGTGGCCTTTGCCGTGGACACTTTCAAAGAGCGGCTGCCCACCTCCAAGACAGAGACCTACCTGGACGGCGCCACCTGGGCCGGACACTAAATCAGGACGTCATTCCCGCGAAAGCGGGAATCCAGCATCGTCTTTTTCTCAGCTTTGATTTATTGATTGTGATATCCGGCTTTTTTGTTTTTTGTATCTTGGTTATTGGTGTTTTTCCCTAACTACCCTGCTTCACCACGAAGTCGGCCAGGTCAAAGAGCGACTGGCGGGCGGTGGTCTTGGGCAGCGTTTTCAGGTTGCGGATGGCGGTATCGCGGTATTCCCCGGCTATCTTGTAGCACTCCTTGATTACCGAGGAGTTTCTCACCTGGTCGATGGCTTCCTCCACGTACTTCTTGTCTTTGGTCTCGAACAGCTTTTTTACCGGGTTGCCTTCCGGGTCCCGCTCGATAACCAGCATCGCCGGCAGCGTCAGCGTCCCCTGGATAAGGTCGGAGCCAACCGGCTTGCCCATTCTTTCCTCGGTGCTGGTAAAGTCCAGGATATCGTCCACTATCTGGAAAGCCAGCCCCAGGTTATCGCCGTACTCTTTCATGATGACCACGGATTCCTCCGGGGCATGGGCTAGGATGGCGCCGGACTGCGTGGAAAGGGAGAACAGGGAGGCCGTCTTGCGGTAGATGCGCCGGAAATAGCTTTCCCGCGTCTGGTCGTAATTAAAAGCGCCGCGGAACTGGCCGATTTCCCCGCTGGATATGATGCCCAGGGTCTGGGAAAACAGCTTCACCACCCGCAGCATCTGCGTGTCCGCCACGACCTCGCCGGCTTTAGCGAAGAGGAAGTCCCCCATCAGAATGGCGATTTCATCCCCCCAGACGCTGTTGATGGTGGCCTGCCCGCGCCGGGTGGAAGCTTTATCGATAGCGTCATCGTGGACGAGGGTGGCGGTGTGCATCAGCTCCACGGATACGGCCATCGGCATCAGGTGTTCCAGGTCATAGTCGAAGGACTTGCCGGAGAGCAGCGTCATGGCCGGGCGCATTCCTTTGCCCGTTTCGCTCACCACGTAGCTCAGCTGCTCGGACAGCCACGTGTAGTCGATTTTGCTGACGGACTTCAAGTTTTCTTTGACTTTTTCCAAATCTTCCTGAATGGGAGCGTAAATCTGTCTAAGTTCCAATGCGTTTGGTCTCCTCTTCAATAACGCTGTCATCGAGCTTGGTAAAAAGCGGCTTTGGCTCTCTCAGTTTTTGTCCCGCCTCCGGCAGCCCCGGCGCGGGGTTGGCCCGCAGGTAATCTTCTATTTTTCCCTCGTAGCCCAGGTATTCGTGTACCTTTTGTGAAGTAAAGGGCAGGAAAGGGTACAGCATATTTTTCAGGCAGGTAATCGCGCCGATGGCGGTGTAAAGCGCTGCGGCCGCCGCCGGTTTGTCTTCCTTGATTTTCTTCCAGGGGGCCTGCTCGTCCAGGTAGCGGTTGGTCTCCTGCGCCAGGGACATGGCCTGCTGTATGGCCGCCTTGAAGCGGCAATGGCCCAGCAGCGCGTCCACCTGCGCATTGACCTCGGCGGCTTTCCGGTTCAGGGCGGCGGCGCTTGCCTCCGGTTGGCCGGACTCCGGCACTTTCCCTTCAAAATTCTTGTAGGTAAAGGTCAGCACCCGGTTGACCAGGTTGCCCCAGGTGGCCACCAGCTCGTCGTTGTTGCGGCGCACGTACTCCCGCCAGGAGAAATCAGTATCGTTGCTTTCCGGCATGTTGATGGAGAGGATGTAGCGCAGCGGGTCCGGGGCGTAGCGGGAGAGGTAGTCCGGCACCCATACCGCCCAGTTGCGGCTTTTGGAGCCCTTCTTGCTTTCAAAGGTGAGGTACTCGTTGGCGGGGACGTCATAGGGGAGGTTGAGTCCGCCGTAGCCCATCAGCATGGCCGGCCAGTTCATGGTATGGAAGACGGTATTGTCCTTGCCGATGAAGTAATAGCTTTTAGCATCCCCCTCCCAGAACCGCCGCCACTTTTCCGGGTCGCCCTGTATTTGCGCCCACTCCTTGCTGGCGGAAAGGTAGCCGATGATATTCTCGAACCAGACATAAAACCGCTTGCTCTCGAAGCCGGGCAGCGGCACTTTGATGCCCCAGTCGATGTCCCGGGTGATGGCGCGGTCGTTGAGCCCCTCCTTGAGAAACCCCAGGGTAAAGTTCTGCACGCTGGGGCGCCAGTGACCCTGGGCTTTCACCCAGTCCGTCAGCTTTTCCTGGAAAGCGCTCAGCTTGAAGAAGAAATGCTCCGTTTCCCGGAACTCCGGGGGGGTGCCGCAGTTGCGGCAGCGGGGCTCTTTAAGCTCGGCGGCGTTCAGCGGCTTGCCGCATTGGTCGCATTCGTCGCCCCGCGCCCCCTTGTCCCCGCAGAAAGGACAGGTGCCCTCCACGTAGCGGTCCGGCAGGAAGCGCCGGCATTTGGGGCAGTAGGGCTGGGAGGTGCTGGCTTTATAAATATACCCGTTTTTCATCAGGGTATTGAATATGTCCTGGGTAACGGCGGCGTGGTTGTCCGTCCCGGTGGAGGTGTACAGGTCCCAGGTGATGCCCAGTCCCCGCCACGCCTCCAGGAAAGACGCGTGGTACTTATCGGCCACCTCGGCGGGGGTAATGCCTTCCTGCTCGGCGCGGATGGTTATCGGGGTGCCGTGCCGGTCGGAGCCGGAGACCATCAGCACCTCGTGGCCTTTGGCGCGGTGCCAGCGGGCGAAGATGTCCGCCGGCAGGTATGCCCCGGCGATATGCCCAAGGTGAAGGTGTCCGTTGGCGTAAGGCCAGCCCACCCCGATGAAAATTCTCTCGCTCATAATATAGCCCGGTGCAGAGGCGGCGCGACCCTAAAAGAAGGTCAGGATTTTATCGCCTTTTTCCTCTTTGTAATGGGCGTACCCTTTCTTCAGGCAGCACTCGATGCAATAGCGCTTGAGGTCGCCTTCATCGTCCTCTTTACCGTTCTTCTCGTCCACCGCCAGGTAGCGGTCGGGATAGGGGATGGGTTTCTGGCAGCTATCGCATTTGATTTCGCCTAAAGACACACAGCCACGTCGCATACTCTCACTCCTCAATATTTACTGCTTACCGTATTCGGTTTATTTATCCAGATATTATAATTCTGAAAAACTTAAATCTCAAAATTCAAAGCTTAAAGATACAAATCAAAAATCAAAAACTGATTTATGCATTTTCAGTGTATTTTGGCTTAATACGAATCAGATTTGAATTTTCATCTGTATTTTTAATTTTTGTGCCGATTCCTTACCTCATGCGGCATCCCGATGAACGAAGTGAATCGGGAAGATTTGATATTTAATTTTTAAGTTCTCCCTTCTCCCCCATCTTAAGCCACGTCTGGTAAAGCTCTTTGCGTTTCAGTCCCGTATCGCCGGCCACGGCGGCCACGGCTTCTTTAGCGGAGGCGCCGCCGCGGTACAAATCACGCAGCTGCTGCTCCACGGCGCCGGTCAAAACAGGCTTTTCCCTCTCCCCCCGCCCCTCTATCACCAGTGTGAACTCCCCCCTCGGCGCGGTGAAATGCTTGATGGCTTCCGCCACCGTCCCCCTGAAGACCTCCTCGTGCAGCTTGGTCAGTTCCCGCCCCACGGCCATGCGCCGGTTGCCTAATACGCTGAGGATGTCCTCCAGCGCGGCGGCCAGCCGGTGCGGCGCTTCCAGTGCGATGATGCTGCCCGTATCGTCAGCGACCTCTTCCAGGGCGCGGCGGCGGGCGGCGGCGCGGTTGGGCAGGAAGCCGATAAAGCTGAACCTGTCCGTGGGCAGGCCGGATACCGCCAGCGCCGTGATAATGGCGGAAGCCCCCGGCACCGGCACCACCGGTATGTTCCGTCCGGCGGCGGCGGCGATAAGCTCGTAGCCGGGGTCGGAAATGCCCGGCATCCCCGCCTCGGAGACCAGCGCCACATCGTTTTCTTTCAGCTGCCCCAGAATATAGTCGAGTTTGGACATCTTGTTATGCTCGTAGTAGCTGGTCAGCGGCGTTTTAATGTCATAGGTGGTCAGCAGCCGCCGCGTTTTGCGGGTGTCTTCGGCGGCAATCAGTTTCACCTCTTTGAGGATGCGGATGGCCCGCAGGGAAATATCCTCTAGGTTGCCGATAGGGGTGGCCACAACGTAAAGAGCCGGCATAAATAAAAGTCCTTAACTCCATTATTATAAGAGAAACGACTGTGCGTGTCTAGGTTTGAAGCTGGAGGGAGTAGAGATTAGAGAGTAGAGATTAGAGATTAGGGGAAAGGGGAGATACTCCTCGCTTTGTATTAAGTGTCACGCTGAGTGCGCGTAGCCACCGTGAGAGTCCGGCCGGTAGGGCTAACGGGAAATAGCTAGTCGAACTCCGCGTTGAAAAAAGCCAGGAAAATCAGAATCGCCGCCCCGAACACCAGGAATGTCCCGAAGGCGAGATTGCCGATTACCCACATGGAGCTCCAGACGGCCGTGTGCTCGCCGACGTTGACATAAAATAACCCGACGCCGCCGGAGCAGAGGAATATCAGTCCCAGTATCAGGAAAAAGAACAGCATGTTTTTTACCTCTCGGTTGCCCTTGGCGAACGCATTATATTACCACCCCGCCCCGTTGTCAACTAAAAAAATTTTTCGCGCTGGCCGCGGCTGCGGGCGGCAATTATCAAGGCGCTATTGAGCGTAAAACAGGCGTGGGCGGGACTGATGAACCCATAGAAAACATTGGCTTGCAAAAAGTTTTTTCTTTTTGCTATAATTAAGAGCACATATATGTGCAGCACAAAAGCGACCCCCAAATTCAAACAGCTCAAACAGTCCTACGGTTTTGACGAAGTTGCCATCGTGCCCGGGGACGTCACCCTCAATCCTGACCAGACCACTACGGATTTTCAAATCGGCGATTTCAAGTTCTCCATTCCCTTTTTAACCTCCGCCATGGACTCCGTGGTGGACGTTAAACTGGCTATCCAGATTAACAAGCTGGGCGGGCTGGGCGTCCTTAACCTCGACGGTATCCAGGCACGCTACGCCGACCCCGATGAAGTGCTGGAAAAAATCGCCAAGGCTAATGACGCGGAAGTCACCGAGCTTCTCCAGCAGGTCTACAAAGAGCCGATTAAGGATAACCTGGTCGGCGATAGGGTCCAGGCCGTCAAGAAAGCCGGCGCGGTCTGCGCCATCTCCCTGATACCCGCCAATACCAAGCGGCTGACGCCCATCGTGGAAGAGGCCGGCGCGGATATCCTGGTGGTGCAGTCCACCGTTACCAGCGCCCGCCATATTTCCAAGAGCTACCGCGGCCTGATATTCTCGGAAATGGTGAACCAGACCAGGATGCCCATCGTGGTGGGCAACTGCGTCAGCTATAACGCCTGCCTTGATTTGATGCGCACCGGTATCGCCGGCGTGCTGGTCGGCGTTGGCCCCGGCGCCGCCTGTACCTCCCGCGAGGTGCTCGGCATCGGCGTGCCGCAGATTACGGCTACCATCGACTGCGCGGCGGCCAGAGACGAATACTACCGCGAGTCCGGTAAATATATCCCCATCATTACCGATGGCGGCCTGCGCAAGGGCGGCGATATCTGTAAGTCTTTTGCCGCCGGCACGGACGCGGTGATGATCGGCTCGCCCTTCGCCCAGACCAAGGAAGCGCCCGGGCGCGGCTATCACTGGGGTATGTCCCACCCGCATCCCGCCCTCCCCCGGGGGACGCGCATCAAGGTGGGGACGAACACCACCCTGGAAAAGCTGCTCTTCGGCCCCACTTCCGTCGTGCACGGCACGGAAAACTTCGTGGGCGCTTTACGCACGGCTATGGGCTTCTGCGGCGCCGCCAATATCCGGGAAATGCATGACGCCCAGATGGTCATCGCCCCCGCCCTCGCCACCGAGGGCAAGTATTACCAGATGATGCAGCGGGTCTAGATAAATAGAGAATTAACAGCGTAGGGGCGGGTTGCCAACCCGCCCTTTATTTTTATATTGCGGTGGGACTAATCCGTTTCGTATTCTTCCGGATTCACCGCCAGGAAAATCAGGTCCCGCATCGTGAAGCCGTTGCCGCCCAGTTGCAGCATGATTCCGGTCTGCTGCTCCGTGTTTATCTCGCAGGAAATCTTCAGTACCGCGCCGCCCGTAATGGTCTGCACCACCGGCTCACCGGGCTGGAAAACGTCACTGAAGGGAACGTTATCGCCTGATAGAGCAAGACTCGAGGAATAGTTCCCCATCCGCTTGATTATTTCCTGTCCGTCGGCTTCGGCGGCGGCTTTGTCCGTATAATAGAGAGCGATATCGAAGTAACGCGTCTCCCCGTCGGCGCGGTAGCCCAGGGCGGCCGTCCCGTAGCCGTGGAGCTGCCCCCAGCCGTCCGGCATGGTGAATTTCATAGCGCTGCTGTTCTCCTGTATTTCTTCCGTGGTGATAATCCTCTCCGGCGCGGTCAGCGCCGCCGCCAGCGGGTTGCCCAGGCTTTCCGCCAGCGCCTTGTACTCCGCGTTGCCCATGACGGAGGGGCTCTTGCCGTCTATCGTGTCCAGTATTGCCGTGACGTCCTCGGTGGTCGGGGATAAAATGAGGATGCCGTCCAGCACCGCCACCCGGTTCATGCCGGCCTTTACAATCCTGCCCAACGGGTTAATGATATCTATCTGGAAATCATCGCCTTTGGCGTAGTACGTGTGTTCGCCGTAGGTCATCTCGGTATATCCCTGTTCCGCCAGCTTGCCCGCTATCAGCCCTTCATTGAAATTGCCGAAGGCGATATAGGTGAGGTGGGGCGGCGCGCTGTCAATCAGCACCACCCGGTCGAAGGCGAAGGTGCTGAATCCCGCCAGCGTTTCTATCTGGTCCGCTTTATTATGCCAGGACGGGAACACGGAAGACGTTTCCCGCCACCCCTCATCGAATTGTGCGCGTTTCTCCGCTGTCAACTGATAGTAGTCTTCCAGGCTGTTTACGCCGGTGATGCCGTTCAGCTCTTTGACCAGTCCCGGGTTGGCGTAATAGACGTCGTATTTTTCAAATAATGAGAAAGGTACCATTGTCAGCGTCCCGGTGAACTCGGAGCTGGCGGTCACTTCCTTGGTATCTCCGCCGTCTTTGGCACAGCCGGGCAGCGCCGCCGCCATCAGGGCGGCGAGTACGCATGTTATCTTGAGCTTTAACATGTTTCCTCCTCTTTGTTTATTAAGGAATCCTTTCATTCCTCACATCATCAAGGTATTTTACCACATTATTGTCAAGCTCTTGCGGATAGGCAAAGCCCATTTTGGTGCCCACTTCCTTGGCTGTTTTACGGAAGAGCGCAATGGTCCTGAACAGCGCCTCCCAGTTTTCCTCTTTACCGGCGCCGGTGTAGGTGCTTTCCAGCTCTGCCCAGAGCTCCGGGCGGGTCAGCTTTTTCAGCCCCTTGCCGTAAGCCCCGGTCTTGAGCTTCCAGCCGTTCTCGATTTCCATCAGCCATTCCAGCATCAGACGCAGGTACTTGAATTTCATTATCTGGTCTAAACAGTGCTTGGCCAGGAACAGGTCATCCCGCCGCAGGGCTTTGGCCACGTAAGTGGCATCCGAGAAAAAAGTCTCGATAGCCCGCCGGTACTCCTGTTCGGAGGGGGGTGAAGGGATATAGGCGGTGCAGGTGGGGGGCTTCATGCCTCTGGTGAGGTTATCTTTATCCAGCAGCCCCACCGGCCAGATGGTATAGTCGATTCTGGAATAGTCCCGATAATACGTTACCCTGATAAAGCGTTCAAAGCCATATTCAACTTGAACCGGGTCGCGGTAGACCACCATTACCTTGCCGTAAGCCTCCAGCCAGCTTTCATCGTCCAGGTATGGCCGGATGTCTTTGGCTACCAGGATGACATCGTAATCGGAAAATCCGTCCAGTTCCGCGCCGGGCCGGGCGCGGGAGCTGGTTAAAAGCACCGCCCGGATGTCGCTTTTCCCCTCCGCCCAGCCCAGCAGTCTGGGGATTACGCCGCGTTCGTCCGGTATGCTCATTATCACTTCTCCAGCACGATAAACAGGAACGATGGCCTTTCCGTCAGCCGCCGGTAAACCCGCTCGTCTTTTTTCCGGCATTCCTCCGTCGGCAGCGGCTCGTCGATGCTGATGATTTTGAATCTGGACTGGATGATGGGGCGCAGCAACTCGTTCAGTGGCCGCATGTAGTAGCGCACTCTGAACGGCCGCGGCCCCCCGGAGCCCCAGGTGTCCTCCACCAGCTTGAAATCGTAGTAGCTCTCCGGCTTCAGATACAGGTACATGTCGAAGGGGTGGTGGGTGGAAATGACCAGCCGCCCGCCCTTTTTCATCACCCGGTAAAGCTCCGCCAGCGGCGGCGTCCAGTCTTTGATATAGTGCATCACCAGGGAAGCGATGACGCAGTCGTACGCATCGCCCGCCAGGAACGGCATCGGCTGGGCGATATCGGCGCGGTGCACGGTCAGCTTTTCGGACTTTACTTTCGCCTTTAGTTTACCCAGCATTTTCTGGCTGATATCCACGGCGGTGACGGCGGCGCCGTTTCGCAGCGCATATTCGGTGAAAAAGCCGGAAGCGCAGCCCAGGTCCAGCACGTTTTTCCCTTCCAGGGCGGGCAGCCGCTCTATCAGGGCCGGTCTTTCATAGATGTTGTTCCAGGAAAGCGGCCGCTCTACATGCGTCAGGTAGTCCTCGGTGGCGATATTGTCATAGCTGGTTATTTCGGCGTCGGTGGGCATGGCTTCTCCTTTTCAAAAGATAGCGGTTTCAGCATTATAGCCCTTCAAAGCTGCTGTGTAAAGACTTTTTTTGACACCCGCCCCCGCTCCCGCTATGATTAGCACAAATACATCAGCGGGAGAAAGTGCCATGCCAGAGACCGACTATGAAAAATACCTGGTGAGAAAACCCCTTTATGAAGCCTTCGGCGGGACGAAAAACCGCCAGAGCCCCACCATGACCATGATGAGCAACCGGCAGGTGCCCGGCGCTAACTACTACATGGAGCCCGGCTGGATATACGGTATCCCGGAGCCCAACCCCTCCCTCCACGAGCACGCCCATGACTACGATGAGATTGTCCTGCACATCGGCGGGAACTATAAAACGCCGCAGGTGCTCGGCGGGGAAGTGGAGTTTTACGTGGGCGGCCAGCCCATTACCTTTAACACCACCACCGCCCTCTATATCCCCAAAGGCACCATGCACGGCCCGGTGACCTGGAAGAAGTTCGATTTCCCCCACCTCCAGATGGCGATTATGTGCGGCACCGGCAGCGCCGCCGAGGCCTGGGGTGAAAGCGGCATCCACGAAACCAAGGACAAACTGCCGGTGAAAAAGAAGGACTTCGACTACGAGCAGTACGCCGTGCGCAGTCCCATGCGGGAGGCGGGCGCGGAGTTCGTTAAGGGCCGCACCAGCCCCACCCTGACCTACATGAGCGGCGTCCAGGTGCCCGGCGTCAGGTATTACATCGAGCTGGGCTGGACGTTTGCTATGCCCCTCTCCAAAGTGGCCGGGCCCGGTATGCCGGAGATGGCGCACGCCAACTATGATGAGATTGTGTTGCACCTCGGCGGCGATTCCGCTAACCCGGAAGATTTGGGCGGGGAGGTGGAGTTTTACGTGGGCGGGCAGCCGCTGACTTTTGACACCACCAGCGCCCTGTTCATTCCGCGGGGACTCAAGCACGGGCCGCTCAAGCTCAAGGAGTACCGCCGTCCCCATCTCGTCATGGCCATGATGTGCGGGGCGGGAACGCTTAAAGAGGCCTGGGGGGACGGCTTTAACAAGTAGCTAGCCGGGTTTCTTTAACAGGGGCAGCAGGCCGTTTGGCACCAGCCGGTGATAATCGTTAAAGAAGTCCAGTTCGTGCCAGCGGGCTGTCATTACCAGTATATCGTCTTCGTTGACGGTGATGGCCGCCTGCTGATAAACGGACGGGTCGGTGAACTTGCCGTCATAGACGTAGACTATTTCATGCCCGTGGTCGTCCTCGTGGGAAAAAATGTTCTCCAGGACGGTCAGCAGCTTGAGGTCCGTCACTTCCTGCCCTATCTCTTCCCTGATTTCCCGCCTGACGGTGTCTATCGTCTTCTCCCCGAACTCCACCTTGCCGCCCAGCGGGCGGTAAAAGGGCCCCATCTCCGGCTCGTCGAGATAATCGCAGGTGAGTATGCGGTTGCCGTGCCGGAAAACACAGATGGCTATGACCCGTACACTTTTACGGTTCATGGTGCTGTTATTACGGAAGATTGCCTACTCGTCTTCCTCTTCCTCATCGGGGGAAGCCGCTATAGGGGTACTGGCCCGGGGCAGTATCACGTCCACCTTGCCCCGCTTGGGCGCGGCCCGCGGCGGCAGCTTGGCGGCCATGTCCCGCAGCTCTTTGAGGTCGCCGCCGGCGGCCTCCGCCACTATCCCGTCTATGCCAGCGTCCCGCAGGGCTTTAAGGTCGGCTTCGCTGATGGCGGCGGGCACCGGCACCAGCAGCGGCTTGGCAATAAAAGATTTTAGATGACGGAATATCATCAGCTGGTGCCATACCAGCCCGCCGCCCTCGTCGAAAGTATCGGTGAGCAGCAGGGCGTCCGCCGGCAGGTCGTTGACCGCCCGCAGCAGCCCGTCATCCATGGCGGACTCCACCTGCAATATTTTACCTGTTTTCTCGTCCTGGGGCGTGGCGGCCACGCTGCTGGCCGGGGTAAATACCAGGAAATCGCACCCCGCCCCGGTCAGGGCGGCGGCATTATCGGCGCTCTCCTCCCCCAATACCCCCCACGGCGTTTCTTTCAGCGGCTTGACCATCTTTTGCAAAGCTGAAGCGGTCAGCCCGCCGGTTTTGGCGCGCAGCAGCACGGCGTCAGCCCCGGCCACGCTTTTTACCGCGGCCCCGGTCCCGCTTACCTGTACCACGGCGATAATCAGTATGGAAGGCGGCGTTTCCGCCTTGCGTGAGGTGTGGAACCCCATCGGCGGGGGCGCCGTCTGTGTTGATTTCTTTAAGGCGTCTATTAATCGGCTCATATGCTCCTTTACTTCCCTGCAAGAACATTATAGGCAAAAAAATCAGCATAACACAAACCCGTCACAAAAAGGGTTTTTAATGCGTTTTTTATGGCTTTTTAACGGCCGTTTTACCCCCCGTGGTCTATGATGAGTACATGGGAATTACTTCCGGGAGGCCGCACATGATTAAGACCGTTATCAGGATTAAGAATGATATGGTGATGGTTTTCGATGAAAACGGCCGGGAAATGCCTGGTTACCAGGGCTATTATAACGACGTTAAGGACAGGATTATGGCGGACGCCAGGGCGGACGCCGTCTTCAATCACTGGTTCGGGCATGCTTTGAAGCCGGATGTAAGGGCTTTGGAGACCTGGTAAAGCCTCCCCATCCCCCCGTAAAGTTGAGTTACCGGCTATGCTGTCTTTAAATGATGTCGCTGCAATCTTTGAGGTACACCCCTCCACCGTCCGGCGCTGGTGCCGGGAGGGGAAAATAAAGACCTGCCGCAACGGCCGGCGCGGCCCCGCCTTCAAACACGAGGACGTGGCCATCGCCTATATGACCAGGTCAATCCGCAAGTGCCTGGGCCGCCGCGTTTCCGGCTAGTCCCGCCCGGCGCTTTGGGGCGGGTAGCACAGGACTTTTGTAGCGGTACTTATTAGCTACGTAATTAGTGCCATTATTATTGCCTGATGACCGCAAACAATGCTACAATGATACGTATGGCATATAAGAATAGCGCCAGATTAGAGCTTGAGACCACGGCCGGCAAACGCCTTCGGACCGCGCCGCCCGCTGTTACCCCGCCCGCGTCCGTCCCGCCCGTCCGCCCGGAAAAGCCGGCGGAAATCCCCGTTGACGTGGCAAAGACCGTTCATGACCTGCGGGCGTCGCTTAACATCGTCATCGGGTTTACCGAGCTTATCCTGGATGAAACGATGGGCAAAATCAACCCGGAGCAGCGCCGCAGCCTGAACGATGTTTTAAGTAACGGCCAACGCCTGCTCGGCCTTTCCGACCAGATTATCAAGCGACTGGGAAATTTGCCGGAAAACAGGAAGTAGTCCGGAAATCCTCTTACAACACGGTTATTGCAGTATCCCCCATGACTAAAAAAGTACTCGTCGTCGATGATGAACCCGCCCAGACTCGACTGGCTACCCAGCTGCTGGTTTCCCACGGCTATAGCGTTTTGACCGCCGCCAGCGGGCCGGAGGCCGTGCGCCTGGTTTATGAAGACAAGCCGGACCTCGTCCTGCTGGACGTTATGATGCCGGAAATCGACGGCTGGCAGACCTGCCGCCTCATCCGGGAAGCCAGTGAAATCCCCATCATCATGCTGACCGGCAAGCGCAACGCCGAGGATGACATCGTGCGCGGGCTGGAATGCGGCGCCGATGAATACCTCGCCAAGCCGGTGGGCAACCGCGAGCTGATGGCCCGCGTGAAAGCCTCCCTGCGCCGCGCCGAGAAGCCGTCGTCCCGGAAAGAAAAGCCCAACGCTGTTTTCTCCGATGCCTACCTCGCCATTGACATAACGGAGCGGAAAGTGGTGGTCGGCGGTACCAGGATAAAGCTCACGCCGCGGGAGTTCCGCCTGCTGGCGCTGCTCCTGGAAAACGCCGGGCGTGTCATGACCCACCACCAGGTGCTGGAACACGTCTGGGGCTGGGAGTATATCGACGATGTGGATTATGTGCGCATCTACATTTCCCACCTGCGCCAGAAAATAGAGCCGGAGCCCTCCGCCCCGCGCTACATCCTCACCGAGCCGGGCGTGGGCTACTACTTCCGCAGCCTGGCCTAGCCGGGCGCTTTAACCTACCGCCTTCCCCCCCCCCCCCCGTCATCCCGTACTTGATACGGGATCCAGGTATTTGGCCTTGTTTAAATTATCGGTTTTAATGGAATAATCCCATGACATATCACTGCATAAGTATTATTTGGCATAATTAACTCCCTGACGCAAACATACAAAGGGTAAAAATAAGTCGCTTGCCATCCTGCAAATTTATCGTCCCTCTCCCTGCCAGCGGGGAGGCTTGTCCGCCGGAGCTTTAGCGCAGGTGAGGATAAGAGGCAAAGGGGTAGGTACAATACATCGTCCTCCTTTCGCAAAGGAGGAGCAGAGGCGGATTCAGTATCTCCGCCACCGTTTCCTCACCCTCTCCAAACAGTTGATTTTGGCATTCAAGTATGACCCGTTTGGAAAGGGGGCAGTAGTGTTGAGGCAGTAGTGTTGAGGCAGTAGTGTTGAGGCAGTAGTGTTGAGGCAGTAGTGTTGAGGCAGTAGTGTTGAGGCAGTAGTGTTGAGGCAGTAGTGTTGAGGCAATAGTGTTGAGGCAGTAGTGTTGGGGCAGTAGTGTTGGGGCAGTAGTGTTGGGGCAGTAGTGTTGGGGCAGTAGTGTTGGGGCAGTCGCACCGCCACAGGACAACGGATTCCTTTGCAGTACGGGTTGTAAGCTGGTATAATCCCACTGACTGATTTATTTAAAGGATACCGGCTTAAAACACGGCTTTATGACGATACATCCTGACCTGCTCAAGTCCATCCCTTATTTCCACGGCCTGAACGACTCCGTTCTGGCGTTAGTCGGCCAACACGTCTTTGAAAAAAAAGCGGAGCGGGGGGAAATCCTGTCTTTCGAGGGCGCGCCCTCGGATACCCTCTATTTCGTCGTCTCCGGCGTGGTCAAGGAGTTCAAGATTTCCGCGGACGGCAAGGAGCAGATATTTCGCATCATCCGCCCCGGCGATTCTTTCAACGAGGTGCCGGTCCTGAGCGGTGGGGTGAACCTGGCCAGCGCCGCGGCCATGAGCGCCGTCGTCCTCAGCGGCATTAAAAAGAAAGACCTGGAAAATTTCATCCGGGAGCAGCCGCAGGTGGCCTTGAACCTGGTCAAGGTGCTTTCCCGCCGCGTGGAGGAGCTGATATCGCTGGTGGAGGACTTTTCCTTCCGGCACGTCAGCGGGCGCGTCGCCAAGATTTTGCTGGAATACACCGGCGGCGCCAGCGGCGAAAACCCGCGGCTGACCCAGCAGGAGATAGCCGCCGTCATCGGCACCGCCCGGGAAATGGTAGGGCGGTCCTTAAAGAACCTGGAAATGGAAGGCGCCATCAAAATGGAGCGTAACCGCATCGTCATAACCAGCAAGGAATCCCTGAAAAAGATCGCCGGTTTGGGTTAATGAGAGAAATGTCGCATACAGGCGTGGGATTTAAGCACAAAATAATACTGCACGTGGAGAAATTGTCATGAGTGACATGCCGATAATAGATAAGGAAAAATGCCAGGTATGCGGTCTGTGCGTCAGCGTTTGCGCCTGCGGCGCGCTGAAGGTGGAAAACAACGCCATCACGGCGGTGAAAACTGACGAGTGCCGCTGGTGCACGCTTTGTGAGCTGGTTTGTCCCTACGGGGCCATTTCCTGCCCCTTTGAAATAGTCGTTGACGCCGAACAGGAATAATCGCTTTCCCCATATCCCCGGCCGCCGCCGGCGGGACACGTCTTTTTTAGCCGTTCTTCAGCTTTGCTTTTTCCTTGTGTTCATAATATTTTCATAATTTTTGGCTATTATTTAGTTGGGATAAAAGTCGCATACTTTTTTTACCCGCGCGGCTAGAATTGAGTATAGATGGTAAACAGGGGGTCTGCCATGAAACAGAAAGTTAAGGAATGGATTCAGGAGAAACCGGAAAAAGCTTCTTGCCACCATTTCTGGGACATCGAGGTTGCCAACGGCCCTTCCAGTATTGGTACCTGCCGGTATTGCGGCGAGAAAAAGGAGTTCTTTAACGCATTTCCCACCATCAATCCGTTAAAGAAGAGCGGTAATCCGCTCAGCCTGCCCCGGATGCCGGATGTGGCAATCAACAGGGATAATAACTCTTAAGGCACAGGGAGTGAGCTTATGGACGTAAAGATATATACTACACCCACCTGCGGCTACTGCCAGCAGGCCAAGATTTTCCTCAAGCAGATGGGCGTTGCCTATAAGGAGGTTGATGTCTCCGTTGACCGCGCTGCGGCGCAGGAGATGGTCGACCTCACCGGGCAGATGGGCGTGCCGGTAATCGTGGTGGACGGAGAGGCGATAATCGGCTTCGACCGCGCCAGGTTGCAGGAGCTGCTTTCTTCGGGCGCGACTGCCCCCAAGGGTCAGGTGCATCTTGGCCTTAAAATCGCCGACGCCGCCAAGTCCGGCCTCCAGCCGGGCGCTCTGGTGGGCAAGGTGTCTCCCGGCCTGCTGGGGGAAAAGGCGGGGGTTAAAGAGGGGGATATCATCACCGGCATCGCCGGCACGCGCGTTCAGGGCGCGGCGGACGTGGAAAAGGTAGTGGCGGCGCTCCGGCCCGGCAACATCGTGGCTATTCTCTTCTGGCGCGGCAACGAACAGCGCAAATCGGAAATCGTCGTCTAAATCCTGGATTAAATTAAGCAAAAACCTTGGGGGGCTGCGGCCCCCCGTTCTTTTTTATACGGTAAATCTCTCTCTCTTATTACTTGTCACTTTTGTTTATAGCCTCGGCCTCATATTTGTTGTAAGATATAGATATCATGGCTGGTAAGGAAAAACTGCTCGTCGTGCTCGGCTCCACCGGCTCTATCGGGCGGCAGACGCTGGATATCGTCCGCGCGCTCAAGGGGCGCTTTAGGGTAGTGGGGCTGGCCGCCGGCCATAACCTCGACCTGCTGGCGGAGCAGGTGCGGGAGTTCCAGCCGGAATCCGTCAGCTATAACCTGCCCGTCGGTAAATCCAAAACGGATCGTTTTTCGGGCTGCGCCTATCTCTCCCTGGAAGCGATGGCATCTCACCCGGCGGCGGACATCGTCGTGGTGGCCGTGGCCGGGGCGGCCGGTATCGGCGCGGTGCAAGCGGCGGCGCAGGCCGGCAAGCACATCGCATTAGCCAATAAGGAGTCGCTGGTGGCGGCGGGGGAAATCATCACCGCCGCGGTCAAAAAAAACAAGGCCCGCCTCCTCCCCGTGGACAGCGAGCACAGCGCTGTCTGGCAGTGTTTGCGCGGGGAAAAACAGCCGCCCCGCCGCATTATTTTAACCGCCTCCGGCGGCCCCTTCCGGGACTACCCGGCGGCCGGCATGGACGCTATTACCCCGGCGCAGGCGCTGTCCCACCCCTCCTGGAAAATGGGCCCGAAGGTTACTATCGACTCCGCTACCTTGATGAACAAGGGGCTGGAGGTTATCGAGGCGCGCTGGCTCTTTAACCTGGCCTTGGAGCATATTACCGTGCTGGTGCACCCGCAGAGCATCGTCCACTCCATGGTGGAGCTGGCGGACGGCTCGGTCAAGGCTCAATTGGGCCGGCCGGACATGCGCCTGCCCATCCAGTACGCTTTGACTTACCCGGACCGCCTCCCCAATGACGCGCTGCCCGGGCTGGACTGGCCAAGCTTTCCCGACCTGATTTTTGAACAGCCGGACTTAACAAAATTCCCCTGCCTGGGGCTGGCTATTGAGGCGGGGAAAAAGGGCGGCACTTACCCGGCTGTCCTCTGCGCCGCTGATGAAATCGCCGTGGCGCTGTTCTTGTCCGGGAAAATAAAATTCACTGATATTCCCAAAATCGTCTCCGGGACGCTGGAAAAACACGCCGGCGTCTCTCACCCCGCCATTGATGCTATAATGTCCGCGGACGGCTGGGCGCGCCGGACCGCCCGCGCCTTAGCCGGGAGTAATATTTAATGCTGATTACCATACTCGCTGGAATTATCGTCCTGTCCGTGCTCATCCTGGTGCATGAGTTCGGGCACTTTATCATGGCCAAGGCCACCGGCTGCTGGGTCAAGGAGTTCGGCATCGGCTTCCCGCCGCGACTCTGGGGCAAGAAGTACGGCGACACCATCTATTCCATCAACTGGATACCCTTCGGCGGCTTCAACAGTATTTCCGGGGAAGTCGACCCCAAAGAGCCCCGGGCGATGTCCGCCCGCAGCCACGCCGTCCGCCTGCTGGTGCTGGGCGGGGGCATGCTGATGAACCTGATACTGCCCGTGATTCTCCTGGCCGTGGCTTACATGGTCCCCCATGATGTCCTGGCGGGACAGGTCCAGGTCCAGGAGGTTGCCGTTGGTTCTCCGGCGGAAATGGCCGGCATAAAGGTCGGCGATATTATCCTGCGCGTTAACGGTAAGGACGTCACTAACGTGGGCGATTTGTCCCGAGAGACGCAGTTGCACCTGGGCGCGCAGGTCACGATAGAGCTTCAGCACGCCGACGCCGCCATCGAGACCGTCAGCGTGGTGCCGCGCTGGAAACCCCCGGAGGGACAGGGGGCGGTGGGCCTGGCCTCCCAGACGATGGATGGGGTTATTTCCAGTGAGAGCCTGCCGTTCTGGCGGGCGATACCCCGCGGCGTCACCAGCTGCTGGGAAACGCTGGTCTTGTATAAGAACGGCATTATCGGCATGATTATCGGGGCGCAGCCGTTCGTGCCCGCCGGGCCGGTGGGCATCGTCCAGGTTACCGGCGAGGTTGCCCATGCCGGCATCAGCCCGTTGCTGGAGCTGGCGGCCTTTATCAGCATCGCCGTCGCCATCACCCAGCTCATCCCCTTCCCTTCGCTGGACGGCTCGCGGATGCTTTTCGTGGTGGTGGAGTGGCTGCGCAAGGGCAAACGCATCTCCCCTAAAGTGGAAGGCCTTGTGCACTCCGTGGGCTTTATGGTTCTTATCGTGTTCATGGTATTGATAACCTACCAGGATTTAGCCCGCTGGATAACCGGCGGCAGCCTGATTAAGTAGCGGGCGACAGGAATATATCTGTCATCGCGGGGAGCTTTTGGCTATGGGACTGTCCACTGGATCACCTTGGGGTAACTCGTCCTCCTTTCATAAAGGAGGAGTGAGGAGGATTTCCTCTGTCATTGCGGGGAGCACATTCACTTCGTTCAGTGTAAACTCCGCGACGAAGCAATCTCACCGCCTGGCCCTCTCCGCTCACCCTGAGCCTGTAGAAGGGTCCGGCGAAAGCTGGAATCCAGGGGTGGGGAAAAGGGGAGGGGCTTGACACTTGTCCCTTGTTGCTTGAAACTTTAATAAAATGATAAAGAGACGTCTCAGTAAACAAATCGATATCGGCGGCGTAAAAATCGGCGGCGGCGCGCCCATCGCGGTGCAGTCCATGACCAAGACGGACACCCGTGACGCTAAAGCCACCATACGCCAGGTAAAAGCTTTGCGGGAGGTCGGCTGCGAGATAATCCGCGTGGCCGTGCCGGATATGGACGCCGCCCGCGCTATAGTTGACATAAAGAAGGGCATCGAAATCCCGCTGGTGGCGGACATCCACTTTGATTACCGCCTGGCGCTGGCCGCCCTGGAGTCCGGCGCTGACGGCCTCCGCCTTAACCCCGGCAATATCGGCGAGCCGGATAAAGTAAAGAAAGTGACCCTGGCCGCTAAAGAGCGGGGCGTGCCCATCCGCATCGGCCTCAACGCGGGGAGTTTACCCAAAACGGATGACCCGACTCTTACCGTTGCGGCAAGAATGGTGGCTGCCGCCCTGGAGCAGGTGCGGCTCCTGGAAAGCCTGGACTTCGACCTCATTAAAATATCGCTCAAAGCATTCGACGTCCCCACCACCATCGAGGCTTATCGCTCTATCGCGGATAAAGTGCCTTACCCGCTGCACATCGGCATTACGGAGGCCGGCACCCCCCGCACGGGCATTATCAGGAGCGCGGTAGGCATCGGCACTCTGCTCTGGCTGGGTATCGGGGACACCATTCGCGTTTCCCTGACCGCTCCGCCCCGTGAGGAAATCGCCGCCGCTTATGAGATTCTCAAGAGCCTGGACCTGCGGCAGCGCGGGCCGGTCCTCGTTAGCTGCCCCACCTGTGGCCGCACCGAGGCGGACGTGGTAAAATTGGCGCAAGCCGTGGAGAAGCGACTTTTAAAGATAAACAAGCCCATCCGGGTGGCCGTCATGGGCTGCGTGGTCAACGGCCCCGGCGAGGCTAAAGACGCGGACGTGGGCATCGCCTGCGGCCATGGCAAAGGCGTCATCTTTAAAAAAGGGAAAAAGCTGGCGGTGGTGGACGAAAAAGACTACCTTGATGCTTTGATGAAAGAGGTGGAGGAACTTTAATAGTTTTCGTTGTCATTCCGGCGCAGGTAGCATACCCCGTATGTTAATCGGGGCCGGAATCCATCCATTAGCATTATTATTCGGAGTAATTCGTCCTCCTTTAATACAGACGTACAAAGGATGAAGGGAAAAATAGAAGTTAATCCGCATTCTGCAATCTATCGTCCCTCTCCCTGCCAGCGGGGAGAGGGAAAAGAGGCAGAGGGGTTGGTACAATCATCCTCTCCCCTTTCGTAAAGTCGCAGATTCCGCATGAACGCAGTAAATCGGAAGGAGATTAAGGGAGGGATCCAAGTTTATGCCTCTCCCTGGATGGGAGAAGCCGGGTGAAAAACTGGTAAACGAAAATCTCCCTTAATCCCTCTTTTTCAAAGAGGGACAATCCATTTTCTCCCTTTGAAAAAGGGAGAGTTAGAGAAGGATTTTTAAAACGCTAATGAGAGAGATTAAGGGTTTTTTAACATGAAAAAACTAATCATTATCCTTGCCGCCCTCCTCCTCATCCTCCTCTCCGCCTGTGGGTCCGCGGGACACGGTACTCCCATCCCCGCCGGCAGCCTGCCCGCGTCAACTGTGGAAGCCGCGGACGATATTGTTTTCACGCCGGGCGGCGGAGCCTACCGCGCCAATGTCCTGGGCGCGGGTGGGGAAAATCCCTGGCCGCTGGTGCCGGTGGCCGTTACTTACTGGACACAGGACCAGGACACCATTTCCGTGCTTTACCGCCCGGACATGGATGCTAAAGCCGGGGAGTCCCACACGGATATCATTCTGGTGAGCGGAGAGAACAAGTCCGACCTTTCCACCCACCAGCTCAAGCTTTATGCCGATAGCGTGCCGGCAGGCATCACAATCACGGATGCACAGACTGCGATAGGGCGTCCCGGCGTTTCCGGTACGGTGCTGGTGGTGACGGTGTCCCCCCAGACCGCCCCCGGTAAATATGTTTTTGACATCGGTATCGAGCTGGATGGCAAGTACTACGGCTCTGTTTCCTGCACCGTAAACGTTACGGCATAGACTTTGGCGGATTTATACATAACAACGGCCGCCCTGAAAACGGGCTTCCTCGTAAAATCACAAAATAGGGTATAATTGGTACAAAGGAATATTGTTGTGAAAAAAGGTATATTATCTATCGTCCTGGCCGTCCTGCTGTTGCTCCCGGCCGTCTTTACCGGCTGTTCCGGCAGCAGCGGCGGCGGCGTTGCCCAGTCTGACTACGATAGCCTGAAAACGCAGCTTGAAGCCGTGCAGTCTCAACTGGCCCAGGCGCAGCAAGAAAACCTGGACGCAGCCGCTCGGGAGCAGTCTGACGCGGCGCTGATAGCCGGCCTGGAACAGCAAATCGCTGGTCTCCGGGCCCAGTACGAGTATGAGGGGCTGACCACTGAAGAGCTGGTGGCCCGGATCATTAGAATCTACCATGACACCCATTCTTACCAGGAAAACATTTACGATTGTAATGACATGTCCGCTGATGTCTGGGATATCCTGCAAAAGCAGGGTATCGGCTCCCTCCTGGCCGTCGGCGATATTTACAATCAGATAACGGATATTATCCAGAGCGACCACGCCTGGGTGCTGGCGCAGGTCGCCCCCGGCGATTACCTGGCGCTGGAGACTACCGGCGGCTATGTCGTCACCCGCGCGGAAAACCCCGCCTACTACCGCTGCTGGGTATTCCGCACCCCCGCGGACGTCGCCGCCTATCAGAATCTGGTCGCTCAATATAATGAGGTCGTCCGCCTGGGCGAATCGCTGGCGCAGGAAGAGGTCCGCGTGGTCGACCTCTATAACGCTTCGCAAAATCAGGCCGAGGCGGATAAGTGGCTGGCCGCCCATGACGAGCTGGTCGACCTTATGGCGCAGATGCAGGCCGAGCTGGATTGGATTCATCGCCAGATTGATGCCCTGGTTACCGTATTTTATTAACGATTTTTAGGAGTTTTTCGTGCGTATTTCAAAGCTGCTCAGCAAGACCTTGAGAGAAGTCCCCGCCGATGCGGATACCATCAGCCACCAGTACCTGGTGCGCGCCGGCATGATCAACCAGCTCGCCGCCGGTGTCTATACCTACCTGCCGCTGGGCTGGCGCGTGCTGAAAAAGATAGAAAACATCGTCCGTGACGAGATGAATAAGGCCGGCGGGCAGGAGCTGAATATGCCGGTGCTCCAGCCCAGCGAGCTGTGGCAGCTTTCCGGGCGCGACCAGGGTATGAGCGACGTCCTGTTTCACCTCTTCGACCGCCGTGAGCGCAAGCTGACCCTCGGCCCCACCCACGAGGAGGTCGTAACCCAGCTGGCCTCCCGCTATATCCAGAGCTACCGTGACCTCCCCCAGATGCTCTACCAGATACAGGTCAAGTTCCGTGACGAGCCCCGCGCCCGCGGCGGGCTTATCCGCGCGCGCGAGTTTTTAATGAAGGACGCCTATAGCTTTGACGTGGACGAAGCCGCCCTGGACTCCGCCTACGAAAGTATGGTGCAGGCCTACAAGAACGTCTATACCCGCTGCGGCCTGTCCTTTCTCATGGTGGAAGCGGATAGCGGCGCCATCGGCGGCAAGGACTCCAAAGAGTTTATGGTTATCACCGCCAGCGGTGAGGATGAAGTCATTTCCTGCCCCTCCTGCGGCTACGCCGCCAACGCGGAAAAGGCCGTCAGCGTCAAGAAAAAGTTCGAGGGTGAAAATCCCCTGCCGATTGAAGAAGTCGCTACCCCCGGCCTGAAGACTATTGAAGATGTGGCCGGTTTTCTCAAGGTTTCTCCTTCCCGTACGCTGAAAGCCGTCTTCTACGTGGCGGACGGGCAGTTCGTCTTTGGCGTCATCCGCGGCGACCTCGCGGTGAATGAAATCAAGCTCAAGAACCACCTGCACTGCGTTGACCTCCGCCTGGCCACCGGGGCGGAGGTTATTGAGGCCGGTATCGTCCCCGGCTCCGCTTCGCCGGTGGGGCTGAAGGGCATTAAGGTTATCGCTGACGACTCCGTTACCACCGGCGGGAATTACGTGGCCGGCGGCAATAAAAAGGACACCCACCTAAAAAACGTGAACTACCCGCGTGATTTCAAGGCGGACATCGTGGCGGATATCGCTTTGACCCGCGCCGGGGACAAGTGCATTAAGTGCGGCGCCGCGCTGTCCTCCACCCGCGGCATTGAGGTGGGGCATATCTTCAAACTGCTGACCGTGTATAGCGAAAAATTCAACGCCGCGTTTATTGACGAAAAGGGCGGGTCAAAACCCATCGTCATGGGCTGCTACGGACTGGGGCTGAGCCGTCTCCTGGCCGCCGCCGTGGAGCAGAACCACGATGACAAAGGCATTATCTGGCCGCTGCCCATCGCCCCTTACCAGGTCTATCTCTGCCCTTTATACCGGGAAGGCGCCAGGGTGGCCGAGGTGGCGGAAAAGCTTTACGCCGACCTCTCCGCCGCCGGTATCGAGGTCCTTTTCGACGATAGGGAAGCCGCCCCCGGCGTCAAGTTCAATGACGCGGACCTGCTCGGCATCCCCTTCCGCGTTACCGTCAGCCCCCGCACTTTGGAGAAAGATAGCGTGGAGTTCAAAAAGCGCGCGGCAAAAGCCCCGGAAATCATCCCGCTGGCGGAGATAGCCGGGATGCTGCAAAAGCTGCTCTAGCACCCCGGCTGCTTTTCTCTATTACATTCGGCTGGATCTGCCCCTAGTCTTCGGGCAGGTAGCCCAGCTTGACCTTTTTGGCCGCTGTCTGCTGCTTGTTTGCTTCCCCTACCTCGAAGGTGCCCGGTTCTACGCCGGGCAGGCGGTAGACCCCTTTGGCGTCGGTATGCGTCAGGTAAACGGTCTTGGTTTTAACGTCCGTTACCGTTACCAGCTGGTTCGCCATGACCTTGCCGCGGGTGTCCTGGATGGTGCCCCCCACCCTTTTCAGGTAGGGCTGCAGGAACAGCGCCTTCTCGGTGATGGTGTTCGCGTTAACGTAGACCGAGCCTTTCGCCCGGCCGTGCTGGCATTCTGCCTGGATTTGGTAGGGTCCGGGGGCGATGTCTTTGAACGAAAAACGGCCCCGGGTATTCACCTTGGTCGCGTAGGTGAATCCGGGCTGCTTCATGTTATCGATGGTTACGCTGCCTTCTTTGACCGGCAGGCGCGCCCGACTGAAGATGTGGCCTTCAAGCCGCCCCCTGGCTATTTCCACGGTAAAAGTGACGCCCCCCAGCACCGCCGGGGCGGGTTTGTCGCGCCTGACTATCACCGGGAAGCGGATTTTATCTCCCACCTCGGCCTCGGCGTTCAGGTTGAAGCGCACGGTGATTACCTGCGTCTGTCCCGGTTTCATCTTCAGCCCCCGCAGCGCTTCGGCCTTCTCGATTTCCGGCGTGATGTGCTTCGTCCCCGGTTCCACCTTGCCTACCGCGATGGTCAGCACGGCCTCTTTCTCGAAATCGTTGCGCACCTCCATCGTCCGGATGATGGTCTTCACCGGGTTGGTGTTGCCCGGGGCGCCGTAAGCGGGGTCGACGTTGCGCTGCGCCTGGTTGTCGTCGCTGGTAATCGGGGCGCCCCAGAACATCGCGGGGTCCAGAATGCAGCTGGCCCGCACCATGATGCAGTGGTGGATGAGCGGGCTGGGGAAGTCCCAGTCCACATAGGCGTAGCCGTGCTGCCCGGGGTTGATGAAATCGTCTATGTAGCCGGTGCCGATGAGCGAGGTGCCCCCGCCCACCCCGGAAGATGTTACCCGGAACTCGACGCTCACATTACGCATCGGCGCGCAGCCGGTGTTATGCACCCGGGCGACCATCCGGTTGATGGTGTCCGGGTGGTAGTAGTCGGCCCAGTAGAACGGGCTGGCCGGCCAGGAGGTGGCGTCGCTCGGTGTGACCGCGGGGTCGTTGAGAAACACGTCCGGGCTTTCCCACCAGGATGGCGTGCCGTCCTCGACATCGATATGCGGCAGTCCCCAGTACATTGAGCCGCCGATGCCCGCGGCGGACTCCCCCCACTGGGGCGTTTCGTACCCGCCGATGGTGGCGTAGTGGTAGGTCTCCATCATCGTTTTAACGTAGTTGAAGGCCTCCTGGGCGCACACGCCGTCGTTGAGGTCGGTGTCCTGGGCGTCGATGATTCCGGCGCTGTAGCCGGGTAAAGTGGCCGGTATCGGGGCCGGGAAGGTCGCGTCCGGGAAGTCCCAGTTGAGCGCCGTGCACAGGACGACGGAGAAGTAGCCGTGCGACCCCGTGGACGCCGGCCAGCCGGACTCGGTGTCTTTGCAGGTGGTCATGATGGATATGTGCGTCGGCCCGGTGGAGCCGAGCACATCATCTATGAACCCGCCGCTGTGGCACTGGTTCATCGCCACGATAAGGTCGCCGCAGTGGATATTGTTCAGTTTGGCCGCCATCTGGTAATCGTAATAGCTGCCCCATGAAGGCCAGAGGCAGAGTGAGGAGTTGGTTCCGTCGTTGTCCCCGTGATTGAAGGTGTAGAGGAAGAGCGAGTCGTCCGCGCCCAGCGGGTGGGCGCCCCCGGCGGCGTAGGCATCCAGCGCCGCGTTGATGCCGGCCGCCGTGCCGTCGTAGTCGACGGGGAGATCGGCGTAGCTGGTGCCGTCGCCCATCGCCACGGCGATGTTGGCGGGGTCGTAGCCGTACCGCTCCACCAGTATCTGGTACATGTTGGCGAAATCGTTGTAGAAATCTACCATGTTGTTCATCCCGGCGATGAGCAGGGCGTGGCGGTGCGGCGCGCAGGTGCTGGTCAGGTCGTAGGAGATGGAGGTGGGGCCGTCCTGCCTGGGCGCCGCTTCACCGGCTAAAAAATCGTCTTTTTCCTTCGGTTTCAGGTGCGGCAGGTCCGGGATGTGCAGCGCCTCCAGCTCTTTGGCCGCCTCGGGCGCCTCCAGCGGGAATTTTTCGATGATGGTGGTCACCTTGCCGCTGCCGGTTTCGTAAAGCTCGTAGCGGACAGGGTGCGTCCAGTAGGCGCCGGGCTCCTCGTCGATAAACACCAGGAAAGACTCCTTGCCTACCGTGTATTTGTTGGGCCCGATTACCAGTTGCGTCTTGGCCTCCAGCGGGCGTACCAGGTAGTGCAGGGACCGGCGGGTAAACCATTCCTTTTCTTTGTCCAGGCGTCGTAGAAGTTGCTTCCTGAGCTCCTCGATAGTCATAATCTTCGGCCTCCTCAAGCCTGAATATAGTTCCCGGCTGATGCCGGGTGTCTAGAAAATAGCACTAATGATGCAATATGTCAATCCCCCTCCCCCTTTACCCGTATGTCATCCTGAGCAACGCGAAGGATATCGGGGAGGCGTGGCTAAAAATCCCCCCCCAAATAAAAAGAGGGACTTATTCCTAAGTCCCTCCCTCAAACTACCAACTACTAATTACTAATTACTAATTACTAATTACTAATTACTAATTACTCTCCCTCTACCCCCTCAGCCCCGCCCCCAGCTCTTTTGTCAGCCGCGCCAGCACCTGCTCCTGCACCTTGTTCACCGTCTCGTCGGTCAGGGTCTGGTCGGGTGACTGGTATTCCAGCCGGTAGGCTAAAGACTTTTTCCCCGCCGCCACCTGTTTCCCCGCGTAAACGTCGAAAAGCGCCACGCTGGTAATCAGGGAGAAGCCCTTTAGAATGTCCAGTATCTGCCGGTTGGTGACGTCCGCGTCTACCACCAGCGCCAGGTCCCGCACGATGCTGGGGAACCGCGGCACCGGCTTGTACGTTTTCTGGCCGATGGCGCTCAGCAGCCCCGCCAGGTCTATCTCCATCAGGCACACCGTGCCCTCTATCTCGAAAGCGTTGGCCACCCTGGGGTGTATCTCGCCGATGACCCCGATAGCTTTCTTGCCGCCCTTGCCTCCCGGCACCACCGCCGCCTGCCGGTTGGGATGCAGCCCTTCGTCCTGGCTGTTCTCGAAGCTGACGGTCACGCCCAGGTTCTGTAATAGCCCCTCCGCCGCCCCCTTCACGTCATAAAAATCGTAATTGCCTTCGCCGCCGCCCAGCCATGATTGCGCCGCCCGGCCGCCGTTCATGATGCCGCACAGCACCTCCGGCTCCCGCGGTAAATCGTTGCCGTTGGCGATGTATATTTTCCCTGTCTCGAACAGCTTGATGCCCCCGTCCTCGTGGCGGCGGTTGGCGGCCAGCGTGGCCAGCAAATTGGGGCGCAGGCTGAAACGTAAATACTCCTGGTCGGCCGTCATGGGGTTGGCCACGCGCGGCGGCATCGGCTGCGGGTCGTGCGCCTCCCCGAAGATGTTGTGCATCACTTCCCCGCCGGTCAGGGTATAGTTCACGACTTCCTGGAAGCCGAAGCCGGTCAAAGTGCGCCGTATTTTCTGACGCAGCGCGTATTCCGGGTTGGCGTCCGGCGCCGGCAGAGGGTCGGTGAAAAGGGTGGCGGGTATCCGGTCGTAGCCGTAGTAGCGGGCGACCTCTTCGATTAAATCCACTTCGATTTTGATATCGCTGCGCCAGTAGGGCGCGGTTGTCATAATCTTATGGCCGTCCGTGGTGCACTTGAACCCGAAAGCCTCCAGCCCTTGCTTGATTTCCTCCAGGCTGTAGCCCACGCCCAGGACGCGCTTTACCTTTTCCGGCGTCGTGGCGATGATTTTCGGCTCTTTCTTACCCGGGTAAACATCCGCGATGCCTTTGGCGACTTTCCCCCCGCCCAGCTCCAGCATGAGCTGCGTGGCGTGTTTCAGGGCGGGTATGGTCAACCCGGCGCTGATGCCCCGCTCGAACCTGGCCGAGGCTTCGCTCATCAGCCCGAGTTGCCGGCTGGTGTAATGCAGGCTGGCCGCTTTGAAGCTGGCGGCTTCCAGCAGGATATTGGTGGTGCTGTCCGTCACTTCGCTGTTGAGGCCTCCCATCACCCCGCCGATGGCTACCGTCCGCTCGCCGTCGGCGATGACCAGCATCTGTGAGGTAAGCTGGCGCTCGTTGCCGTCCAGGGTGTAGAACTTTTCCCCCTCCCCGGCCCGCCTCACGATGATTTTCTTGCCCTTCAGTCTATCGTAGTCGAACGAGTGCAGCGGCTGGCCGTATTCCAGCATGATGTAATTGGTGATATCCACGATGTTGTTGATCGGCCGCTGCCCGGCGGCGGTGAGCCGCTCTTGCAGCCATGCCGGCGACTCTTTAATGGTGACGCCGGTAATCAGGCTGGCGCAGTAGCGCGGGCAGAGCTCGCTGTCCTTTATCTCGATGATAATATGTTTTTCGATAGCCTCGCCGGTTTCCGGGTAGCTTGCGTCCGGGACACGCGCCGGCTGCCCGCAGATGGCGGCGACCTCCCTGGCCACGCCGGTCACGGAAAGGCAGTCCGGCCGGTTGGCGGTGATATCGATGTTCAGGACGGTGTCCCCCATGAAGTCGGCCAGCGGTGTGCCCGCCGCCGCCTCCCTGGAGAGCACCAGGATGCCTTCGTGGCTGTCCGATATCCCCAGCTCCCTCTCCGAGCAAATCATGCCCTTGGAGACCACGCCGCGTATCTTGGCGGGCTTGAGCTCCTCCGCCTTGCCGTTTTCCGGGTTGGTGAGTTTGGCGCCCACCCTGGCAAAGGCTATCTTGTCCCCGATGGTTAAATTCGGCGCGCCGCAGACCACCGTTTCCTGTTCCGTCCCCAGGCTGACCGTGGCCAAACGCAGCCGGTCGGCGTTGGGGTGGGGCTCTATCGCCACTATCTCCCCCGCGAAAATGTTGTCCCAGCTCCCGCCGGTGCTGATAATCTCGCTTACTTCCAGCCCGGCCAGCGTCAGCCTTTTGGCCAGCTCCGCCGTCGGCAGGGTAATCTTTACATAATCCTTAAGCCACTTTAACGGTACTTTCATGATAGTTTAAAGTTTACAGTGAACAGTTTTCAGTTTCCCCGCCCCTTTTCCCCAACTCTCAACTGTGAACTCCTCCCTTTCCCCAGAACTGTCAACTTCCTCTTAGAACTGCCTTAAAAATCTCAAGTCGTTATTATAAAATAGCCGCATGTCCTCGATGCCGTAGCGCAGCATGGGCATGCGTTCCAGCCCCATCCCGAAGGCGAAGCTGGTATATTCCTCCGGGTCGATGCCGCCCCGCCGCAATACCTCCGGGTGGGTCATGCCGCACCCCAGTATCTCCAGCCAGCCGCTGTTGCCGCAGAAACGGCAGCCGCCGCCGTGGCAGGCGCCGCACTCTATCGCTATTTCCCCGCCCGGCTCCACGAAGGGGAAGAAATCGGTGCGGAACCTGGCCTGGCGTTTGTCCCCGAAGTACCGCCGCACGAACTCGAACAGCACGCCCTTGAGGTCGCCCATGGTGATGTTTTTATCCACCGCCAGCCCGTCCATGTTGTGGTAGATGTTCAGGTGGGTGGCGTTGACCTGCTCGTAGCGGTACACCCGCGCCGGCTGGATGGTGCGGATAGGCGGTTTCATGCTTTCCACCACGCGCGCGCTGATGGCAGTGCCGTGCGTCCGCAGCACCTTGCGCCCCTTTTCCCCCGGCGGCTCGTCGATCTGGTAGGAGTTCATGTTGTCCCGCGCCGGGTGCTCGGCGGGCATGTTCAGCGCCTCGAAGTTATAATAGTCCCACTCCACGTCCGGGCCTTCCTTGACCTGGAAGCCGAGCGAGATGAAAATATCGCAGATTTCCTCGATGGTCTGGGTGATGATATGCTGGTGTCCCGGGCTTTGCGGCCGACCCGGCAGGCTGATGTCTATGGATTCTTTCTGCGCCGCCGTGGTCAGTTGTGCCTCGCGCAGCGCCTGGCCCTTTTCCTCGGCGCTGGTTTCCAGTAAGTCCTTGAGCTGGTTGGCGGCGGCGCCCACCTCTTTGCGCGCCTCGATGGACAGCCCCGCCAGGCCGCGCAGGATTTGCGTCAGCGGGCTTTTCTTGCCCAGGTAATGGACGCGCCAGGCCTCCAGCGCCTTGGCGTCTGTAATGTCGCCCAGCTCTTTAAGGGCGGTGGCCTTTAGTTCCGCTATGCTTATATCATTCATTTTCTTACGCCTGCTACAAAAATCCCCTTCCGCTGCGAGAGGGGAAGGGGACTGATTATCTGGTGTTCCGGTGGGTGCCCGGGCGTTTAGTCGGCGCCTTTCCCTCCTGCGATAGTGACCAGGCTGCTAAAGTGCTGCGGTTCCTTCACGGCCATGTCCGCCAGCGTTTTCCGGTCCAGCTCGATGCCGGCCTTTTTCAGCCCGTTGATGAACTGGCTGTAGGTCATGCCCTGGGCGCGGCAGGCGGCGTTGACGCGGATTATCCAGAGTCGGCGGAAATCGCCCTTGCGTTCGCGCCGGTGGAAATAGGCGTAGCTCAACGAGTGCAGCATGGCCTCGGTGGCGCGTTTGATCAGGCGGTGACGGGTGGCGCGCTGGCCCTTGGTAATGGCCAGGACTTTCTTATGTTTGTGGTGTGAGACCACACCTCTTTTTACTCTAGGCATGTTACTATTACTCCCGTTCTATTTCACCCCGTTGGGTATTAGCCTCGATATGCGCTTGCGGTCGGCGGCGTTCAATTCAATCATCTCGTCGAACTGCCGGCGTACCCGTTTGGCTTTATGGACGCGCAGGTGGCTTTTGGGGCCTTTTACCCGCATCATTTTGCCGGTGCCGGTTATCTTGATGCGGTCCTTGGCGCCTTTGTGTGTCTTAAGCTTTGGCATGCTGGGTTTCCTTCTCTTCCGTTTTTACGGCCGGGGCAGCTTCTGCTTTCACCGCCGTTTTAGTTTCCGTTTTTACTTCCGGTTTCGCTTCCGTTTTTGCGGCCGGTTTCGTTTCCGCTTTAGCGGCCGGTTTGGTCTCTGCTTTGGCCTCTGGCTTGGTTTCCGGTTTGGTCTTGGGCTTGACGCCTAAAGGCGCCATGATGATATCCATCCTCCTGCCCTCCATGACCGGCTGCCTTTCCAGCACGCCGACCTCCTTGAGGGTTTCCGCCATGCGCTGTAATATCTTCCAGCCCAGGTCGGGGTGCGTTATTTCCCGTCCCCGGAACATCAGCGTTACTTTTACTTTGGAGCCGTCGGCCAGGAGCTTGCTGGCTATCTTGGCTTTAAAATCAAAATCGTGGACGCCTATCTTGGGTCGGAGGCGTATCTCACGGAGCAGGACTACTTTTTGGCTTTTCCTGGACTGCTGCTCTTTTTTCTGCTGTTCGTACTTGAACTTTCCGTAATCGAGAAGGCGGCAGACAGGGGGTACGGAAGTGGGCGCAACTTCGACGATGTCCAGGTTGCTCTTTTTCGCCAGTTCCCTTGCCTGTACCAGGGGCATAACGCCGAGTTGTTCGCCTTTTTCACCTACCAGGCGGACTTCTCTGGCTATTATTCGCTCGTTGACACGTAGTTGTTTAATTATAAGCTTTCATTCCTCCTCTGTTACAGGTATCCTACGAACAAAAACTATACCATATTTTTATCAGGGAAATCAACCCCCTGTGCCTGTCGCCCATGTGGATACCGCTCATGGTGAGTATGTCGAACCATAGCGGTGACTAGAATCCACCCCTCGGCGGGTTTGGTAGGAGAGGAGAAATAACTGAATCTCCAGTCGCGTAATAATATAGGGAATGTTAACTGCTGCTTTTACGCCTTGTCGGCGATTTCTTTCACCAGCGCCTCGATGAAGCTCGCCAGGGGCTGGACGGGCAGTTGCTCGCCGCTGCGGCGCCGCACGGAAACGGTATTGTCCGCCGCCTCTTTATCCCCGAGGATGACCATGTAGGGGATTTTCTCCATCTGCGCCATGCGTATTTTCAGGTTCATCCGCTCGGAGCGGTCGTCAATCTCCGCCCGTATTCCCTTCCCCTTCATCGTCTCCACCACTCTGGCGGCGTGCCCGTTATGCCGGTCGGACACGGGGATGACCTTTACCTGGACGGGCGAAAGCCAGAGGGGGAAAGCGCCGGCGTAATGCTCGATGAGCAGCCCGAAAAAGCGTTCCAGCGAGCCGAAAAGGGCGCGGTGTATCATGTAAGGCCGGTGTTCCTTGCCGTCCGCCCCGGCGTAAACCAGGTCAAAACGTTCCGGCTCGTTAAAGTCGAACTGGATGGTGGTGGTCTGCCATTCGCGGCCCAGCGCGTCCTCGATTTTGATATCGATTTTTGGGCCGTAGAAGGCGCCGCCGCCTTCGTCCACGCGGTATTCCAGCTTGTTTTCATCAATCACGCGGCGCAGGGCTTCCTGGGCATCTTCCCACAGTTTGGTGTCACCGATGGCGTCAGAAGGACGGGTGGAAAGGTAGACCTTGAACTTGTCAAACCCGAAGGCACGCTGGATATGCAGGGAAAAGCGCAGTACCTCGGAGACCTCGGAATTCATCTGTTCGGGAGTGCAGATAATATGGGCGTCATCCTGGGTGAAGCCGCGCACCCGCATCAGTCCGGAAAGGGTGCCGGAGCGTTCGTAGCGGTACACGGTGCCCAGCTCCGCCCAGCGTAAAGGCAGGTCCCGGTAGGAGCGGGTTCTGGCTTTGTAGGCCAGCATATGGAAGGGGCAGTTCATCGGCTTGATGTAGTACTGCTGCTCGTCGATGGTCATGGGGGAATACATGTTTTCCTGGTAAAAGCCCAGGTGCCCGCTGGTTTCCCAGAGGTGGCTTAGACCGATATGCGGGGTATAGAGAATTTCATAGCCGTTGGCGAAGTGCTCGGCGCGCCAGTAGTCTTCAATGACGGTGCGCACCCGTCCTCCCTTGGGGGTGTAAATAACCAGCCCTCCCCCGATTTCCTCCGGGATGATGAAAAGTTCCAGGTCTTTGCCCAGCTTGCGGTGGTCGCGTTTTTTAGCTTCTTCCAGCCTGGTAAAGTATTCGTCCAGTTCCGCTTTGGTATTGAATGCCAGGCCGTAGACGCGCTGGAGCATGGTATTATGCTCGTCACCGCGCCAGTAGGCCCCGGCGATGCTGGTTAACTTGAAAGCCCCGATTTCCCCGGTGGCATCCACGTGCGGCCCGCGGCAGAGGTCGGTAAACCCGCCCTGCTGGTAAACGCCCACCTTATCGTCCTCGATGTCTGCCAGCAGCTCCAGCTTGTATGGCTGTCCGGCGAAGAGCTTTTTCGCCTCGTCCTTGGTGATATCCCGCCGCGTGAAGGGCAGGTTGGCTTTAATGATTTCTCCCATCTTCTTCTCGATGACCGGCAAGTCGTCCGGCGTTAGCGGTCGCGGTAAATCGAAGTCGTAATAAAAGCCGTCGTCTATCGCCGGCCCGATGGCGAACTTGGCGTCCGGCATCATGGAAAGTACCGCTTCCGCCATCACGTGGGATGCGGAATGGCGCATGGTGTCTAAATCGTGCTGCTTACTCATCAGACCTATTATATCAGCGTTCAGCTTCGTACGCAATTGCAGTCGACCGGTTTTATCATTCTGCGCCTAAGCCTCCAGGTAAAACAAAGGTGCGGCCAGGCGTCTTGAAGTTGAAACGTATTGGCGTCTCCCTCCCTGCCAGCGGGGAGGGAGAAAAGAGGTACAGACCGGGTACAATGGTAACAAAATAGACCGGGCACATGGGTTACAGATAAGGTATTGGTGGAGGTGCGCCGATGCCTTGGAAAGAGACCTGTGCCATGGATGAGAAAGTGCAAATGATTG
>JBAZGT010000024.1 GCA_041652735.1 Dehalococcoidales bacterium
CTTCCTGATGTCTTCTACTACCGTTTGTTTAAACTTCCCGGTATACGGTTTCCCTTTTGGCATAAAAATACACCCCTAAAGTTATTTCCAGCATATCATACTGTCCAACTTTAGGGGTGCAGTTCACATCCTGCCCCTCTTTTTTTATCTCCAAAATCCCACCTGATATGCGACTTTTGTAACGTGTTTTTAACACTCCTCAGGCTAGAATTAAGAATAGGGGCGGCGAAAATACGGGGTAGGCATCCCCCTAAAGTACGGTATCAGGCTATTGCTCCGGCTCTTTAAGCCCAATACTATATCAATAGAGGCTGCCCGCGTAACCGTTTGCCCCCCGCCGGCGTTATATATAGTGAAGGTAATTTTTGTGAAGATATTGTGACGGCGCGCCGGTTTTTTGAGACGCCGGCGTATCTTCACCAGCCTAAGATTTATCACGGTCGGGATTTTCCGCCGTCACGGTTTAAGGATATAACTATGGATAACATGCAGGGTAAAACGATAAAAGTGGACGGGCGGGACGTCCTCTACTATACGGCGGGGCGGGGAGAGCCTCTGGTGGTGATACACGGCGGCGGCGGCGATGCGCGTACCTGGCGCAAGAACATCGGCGCGCTGGCGGAAAAGTACACCGTCTATGCCCCGGACCTCCCCGGCTACGGCGGCAGCCAGCGGCTGGACGGGGACTACTATATCCCGGAGCTGACGGACTTCGTGGACAAGTTCGCCGGGAGCCTGGGTCTGGAGACATTCTATATTATCGGGCATTCCCTGGGCGGCGGCATCGCCCTGGACTATACGTTAAAGTTCCCGCATAAAATCAGAAAACTGGTGCTGGTCAGCAGCCTGTGCCTGGGGCGGGAAATAGCTTTCTGGCTGCGACTTTTTACGCTGCCGGCTATCATGCGGTCGCTGGGCGCCATGGTGGAATTTATCTTCAAGAGCATTATCTGGGCGGCCAGGTCCCTTAACCCGGCCAAGTACATCATGCCGCTTTCCCCGGCCAGCGTGGCCATCGGCGGCAATATTTCCTCTTTCCGCGAGCAGACCCTGGTGCTGGAAAAGCGCCTGCCCGATATCAAGGTGCCGACGCTTTTAGTCTGGGGCGGGCGCGACCCCGTGGTGCCGGTGAAGCAGGCCTACCGCGCGGCCATGTCCATACCGGACTGCCGCATCGAGGTGTTCAAGAAAAGCGGGCACAACGTCCACCGGGAACAGCTGAAGAAATTTTCCAGCCTGATTACGGGTTTTTTAGGGTAGACTAACGCGGGCTTGTACCGTCCGCTCGTGGTGAGCCCTGTCGGACCATGAGGTCTTATTTTGAAACAACTTTATCCTTCGATAAACTCACCCTTCGATAAACTCAGGGTGAGCGTTTAATATAAGCTCAGTGTTCATGTGAGTGCCCGTGTTCGTCATCGTGGGCGTGGGCGGCCACGTAGGCCCGGAACTCGCTGACGATGTCCTTGTGCCGCACCACCACCTCCCCGATGCCGTACTGCTTGGACAGCCGCAGCGGCACGCAGCAGCAGGAACAGCAGCTGCATATGGCGTAATAGTCGCCGCGGCACTTCAGCACGGTTAAAATCAAACCGCGCCGCTGGCTGTCCTTGAGCGTTTCCAGGGCTTTTTCCCGGGTGATTTCCTGCGCGTCATGCGGCAGCGCTTCCTCCAGAATGTGGCGTGACGGCGCCAGCAGTATCTCGTTGTCCGTGGGGTGGCTGCACTTATGGTAGAGTTGCCGGCAGGTGCACGGCGCGGCGGCCACGCCCCCGGCCGCGGCTACCAGCTCTTCCGCTTCCGCGGCGGTGAGTAAATGGGCGCGGTGTTGGCTGCGGCCGTAGTAGTTGGCGATTTTCCTCACCAGCCCGCCTAAAAGAGGAATACGTACCCCTCTCGCGAAAAACATGTACAGCCGCAGGATGTTGGGCCGGTTGGCGTTATAGAACTTGAGTGTATGGTGCATTTTATATTCCTGCCTTAGAGACGCGGTTTACAGATAATTTCCTTGACCTTGATATTGAAAAAGCGGTGCACGTTTTCCGGCTGTAGTACCAGCGCCGTATCCGCCCCCCGCCCCGTGCCGCCGATGGATACGATTTCTCCGTCCGTGCGTACCAGCCCGGCGTCCGCCGCCATGGCGGCGATTTCACAGGCCACTTTCGTGCCCTGCCCGAACATGCGCAGGCTCATGGCCACGATGTCCCCGATGGCGGAGGAGGGCGGCGGCGGCATGGTCTTGGCTAAAGCGCGCTGGATGCCGCCCAGGGCGTGGGCGGTGGTGAGGATAATACCGCCTTTAGCCTCGATGATTTTCCGGTTTGCCGCGGTCAGCTCCTGGGTATTGGGCTCGGCAAAGCCGTCGGTATGCGTCACCACCACCACCTTATAGCCTTTAAAGACCTCCACCGCTTTTACCCCCGTGGCGCCGACGGTGGAAGCCACCACCACTGTCTTGATGCCCAGTTCGTCCGCGCGGGCCTTGGCCAGCTCCAGCGTTCTGGCGGTATTTTCTTCGCCGCCGGGTTTTTCAAAATAAACGGTCTTTTGTTCCATGACGCTCCTTGAATTAAGAAATCGCCGACTTTCTTGATTTTACCAGCCGGGTAATGCCTGCTCCCAGCACTATCACACTGAAAAGAATTATTGCGCCGGTAGCCAGCTGCGGTCCGATCATTCCCCTTCCCGGATCGATAATAGTAATGAATTGGTCATCACTTCCGGGCACTGCCTTGGACAGAAACGTGGTCGGGTAGCCCCAGCAAACGATGAAGACAGCCAACCCCGCCAGCACTACGCCGATGATGATATCCACGGCGGCAAATCTCCGGGTGAACACCCCGGATTTGACGACCCGTACCGTGCCGATAATCAGCAGAGAGACGCCGAGAAACGGCAGCAGGTAAGAGCCGTACCGGGAAACGTTAAAGAGGGTTTCGTGCTCGGGGCCGAGGGAGAAATACCTCCCGGTTTCATTAGTAAAAAAAGTGGTGGGGATGGACTGGTCCGGAGCCCGGAAAATCATCCAGCCGGTGACATAACAGCAGGCAAAAACGATGAGTACGCCGAGAACTATTTGCGGAACCGATAATTTCACTATCACATCTCCACATACGCTATTTCGGGTCTATCTCATGCCGGATAACGTAGTTCCTTAAAGTGCCGATGCCCTCTATCTTCACCTCTACCGTGTCCCCGGGCTGCATGGGGCCGATGCCGCCGGGCGTGCCGGTGGAGATAATATCGCCGGGAAGCAGGGTCATGATATGGGAAACAAAGCTCACCAGCTCGTAAACGGGGAAGATTAGCTGGGAGGTGCGCGCCTGCTGTTTGATGATGCCGTTCAGCCGCGTCTCCAGCGGCAAATCATACGGGCTTATCTCCGTCTCGATGCACGGGCCGATGGGGCAGAAAGTGTCGAACCCTTTGGCGCGCGTCCATTGCTTGTCCTTGGCCTGGAGGTCGCGGGCGGTGACGTCATTGACGCAGGTATAGCCCAGGATGTAGTTTTTCGCCGTTTCCGGGGAGACCTGCCGCGTGACCGATTTTATTACCACCCCCAGCTCCCCCTCGTAGTCCACGCGGGCGGAGGAGGGGGGATAAACGATTCCATCCTCCGGCCCGGCGACGGCGGTGGAGGGCTTGATAAAGATGAGCGGCTCATCGGGCGGGGCGTGATTCATCTCGTCGCTGTGGCTGTGGTAGTTCACTCCCAGCGCCACTATCTTGGACGGCTGGCAGGGCGCCAGCAGCTTTAAATCGCTCAGGCGGTAGTACCGGTTGGTCTCGGTGATTTCCTCGAACGGTGAGCCCTCGATGCCGCGCACGGCGTCCTCGTAGAGTATGCCGTACTCGCCCCTGGCGCCGTGGCTGAAACGCACTATTTTCATCTTATCCTGAACTCCCCTTGACTCCGCCCCGCGGGCTCAAAACCTGCCTCCCGGACGGGTGACGGATGCTAAGTTGAGTTTAACACCCGGCCTTCGTAGTTTCAAGCGGGAAAAAAGGATTAACATAATTGCCCGCCGTGCCTGAATATGCTATATTTAAATGATGAAAACGGAGTCGGATTTTATCCCCTCCGGCGGGGTCACCTCGCCCGGAGGGTTTTTAGCCGGAGCGGTTCACGCCGGTATCAAGTATCAGGACCCCCAACGCTTAGACCTGGGGATACTTTTTTCTCCCACCCCCTGCGCGGCGGCGGCGGTCTTTACCACCAATAAGGTCAAGGCGGCGCCGGTATTGCTGGATATGGCGCGGCTGGCCGGGGGCGGGATAAGCGCGGTGGTGATGAACAGCGGCTGCGCCAACGCCTGCACCGGCAGGCAGGGCATGGCGGACGCTGTGGAGATGACCGCGCTGGCGGCGCGGCACACCGGCGTTAAACCGGAAAGCGTGCTGGCGGCCAGCACCGGGGTTATCGGCGTACCTTTGCCGGCGGCGCGTATCCGTGAGGGTATTCCCCAAATCAAGCTGACGGCGGAGGGCGGGCACGACCTCGCCCGGGCGATTATGACCACGGACACGGTGCCCAAAGAGGCGGCGGTTAAAGCGGCGGGCTTTACCATCGGGGGGATGCTGAAGGGGTCGGGGATGATTCACCCCAACCTGGCTACCATGCTCTGCTTCCTGACCACCGATGCCGCCATAGATAAGGATTTGCTGAAAAAAATGCTGCGCAAAGCGGCTGATGTTTCTTTTAACATGCTGTCTATCGACGGCGACGGCAGCACCAACGATACCGTGCTGTTAATGGCCAACGGCGCCGCTAAAGAAAAGCCCATTACGGCCGGGAGTAAACAGGCCGGGGTATTCCAGCGGGCGCTGGATAAAATATGTATTTACCTGGCGCGCCAGGCCGCCCGTGACGGCGAAGGCGCTACCCGGCTGATTGAAGTGAAAGTCCAGGGCGCGGTTAATACCAGGGACGCGCGGCTGGCCGCCAGGACTATCGTCAGCTCCTCGCTGGTGAAAACGGCGGTGCACGGGTGCGACCCCAACTGGGGGAGGGTGCTGGCGGCGGCGGGGCGGAGCGGGGCGGCTTTGGAGGAAAGCAAAGCGGAGCTGTACATCGGCGCGGTGCGCGTGGTGCAAAACGGCCTGGCCGCCGCTTTCGATAAAAAAGAGGTGGTAAAACACCTGGGCGGCCGGGAGGTCATGATAACCCTCGACCTGCATTCAGGCAAAGGCGAAGCGACGGCCTGGGGGTGCGACCTTTCCGCGGAGTACGTGAAAATCAATGCCGAATATACGACGTAGGGGATGGGGCTAATTTTTGAGATTTGGTATTTAAGATTTGATTTGTATCTTGGTTATTTATTCCTCATATCATTTCCGATAGAATAAAAAAGGCAATAAGGTAAAATGAAAGATATCACGGTTATTAAAATCGGCGGCTCTACTTTTAAGAGCGGGGACACCACCGTGGAGGACATCGTTACTCTGCAGCAGCAGGGCAAGCCGCTGGTGGTGGTGCACGGCGGCGGTAATATCGTCACCGGCTGGCTAAAAAAGATGGGCATCACCACTCATTTCGTGCGCGGTGAACGCGTCACCGACCTGCCCGCGCTGGAAGTGGTGACGGCAGTGCTGGCCGGGCTGGTCAATAAAGAAATCACCGCGGCCATCAATATCAAGGGCGGCCGGGCGGTCGGCATCAGCGGCGTTGACGGCTCGCTGATTGAGAGTCGGGTTAAAGACCGGGACATGGGCTACGTGGGGGCGGTGGAAAAAGTGAACCCGGGCGTGCTGGAAGCGCTGCTCGGGGCGGGCTTCGTGCCGGTGGTAGCGCCGGTAAGCCTGTTCGCCCTGGAAAGACAGGCGGACTCACCGGGTATGATTAACGCTAACGGCGACCCCATCGCGGGGGAGATAGCGGCGGCGCTGGGCGCCCGGAGGCTTATCTTCCTCACGGATGTGGACGGCATCAAAGACGGCTCCGGGCAGAAGATACCGCGCGTATCTCAGGCCGAGGCGGAAGGCATGGTAAACTCAGGCGTTATCAACGGGGGCATGATTCCCAAGATTAACGCCTGCTTGCGGGCTTTGCACGGCGGCGCGGCGTCCTGTATTATCGACGGGCGGCAGCCGCACGCCCTGTTGCGCGAGTTTGAGAACGGCGGCGGAGGAACAACCATCGTTAAGTAGCAAATATCAAGTAGCAGGTGACAAAGGAGGAGGGGTTTGATACTCGACTCTTGTTACTTGCCGCTTATTAAAGAAGGAAATATGACGGACTGGCCGGAAATAGATAAAAAATACTACATGCAGACCATCGTGCGCGACCCCGTGACTATCGCCAGGGGGAAGGGGGCGCGGGTCTGGGACGATAAAGGCAAGGAGTACCTGGACTTTGTGGGAGGACTGGCGGTCAACAGCCTGGGGCATTGCCACCCGGTAGTGGTCGCCGCCATCACGGAGCAGGCCAATACCCTGATCCAGAGCTCGCTCTGGTACTACAACATGCCCATGCTGAAGCTGGCCGAGCTGCTGGTAAAAAACTCCTGTCTGGACCGGGTCTTTATCTGCAACAGCGGCCTGGAAGCCAACGAGGGCGCGGTCAAGCTGGCGCGGCGCTACGGGGCGCTCAAACTCAACGGCGCCTATGAAGTCATTACCACTTTCGAGTCTTTTCACGGGCGTTCCCTGGCCATGACGGCGGCCACCGGCCAGCCTAAAATGCAGGCGCCCTTCCAACCGATGCCGGCGGGCTTTGTCAACGTTAAAAACAATGACATCGAAGCGATTAAAGCGGCCACCACCTCTAAAACCTGCGCCGTGATGCTGGAGCCTATCCAGGCCGAGGGCGGCGTCAATATCCCGACTGACGACTACCTGAAAAAAGTCCGCGCCTGGTGCGACCAAAAGAGCATCCTGCTTATCCTGGACGAGGTGCAGACCGGCATCGGGCGTCTGGGGGCGCTGTTCGGCTACCAGGTGTACGGCATCGAGCCGGACGTCCTGACCCTGGCCAAAGGGCTGGGCGGCGGCGTGCCCATCGGTGCTTTCCTGGCCAAAGAAAAGTGCGCCGTCCTGACCCTGGGCGACCATAATGCCACCTTCGGGGGGAACGCGCTTACCAGCGCGGCGGCTTACGCCGCGCTTAAGTACATTATCGATAACGATGTCCCCGGCAACGCCGGAAAGGTCGGGGAATACCTCATGGGCAGGCTGGACGGGCTCAAGCAAAAGTACCCCTTCATCACGGAGGTGCGGGGGCGCGGGCTGCTTATCGCCGTCTACTTCAACCGCGAGATGGCCAAGGCCGTGGTCGCCGCCTGTATCGAGCAGGGCTTGCTGGTCAACCGGCTCAAGCCGAACGCCGTCCGCCTTATCCCCCCGCTGATTATCGGCCGTAAAGAGGTGGATGAGGCTATCGGCATACTGGACGGGGTATTCTCCGGATTGGCGGGATGATTCAGAGAGCAAATGGCTAAATACATAGGTATTCAGGAACCAAACATGGCGAAGTTGGATTATTCCGCCATACCCCAAAAAGTAATCGATAACGCCGCCCGGATAGCGAAGAAAGCGGTACGCTCGAGCCGTGAAAAGACCAAAGCCTACGCCGACGAGTTGCTGTCTACCTATATCGAAGCCCGCGCCAAAGATGTCGTTATCTTCTTTAATTCAGGGGGAATGGGGTGGAATTTAACGAAAGATACGCCCGGCTGGGCCGGCATTCTCGACGCTATTAAGGCGCAGCTGGTAACGCTGGGCTATCAGCCGCTGGTGCTAAACTACCGCCGGACGGGCAGCGGGCTGCGGAGCAGCATCAGGGAGTTTTTTGAGGCGGCCTATCGCTATCCTCAGAAAACCAAAGACCTTGCCCGGAGGGTGGAATTCCTGATCGATAACCTGCCCGCTTTGAAGATAATCATCGCCGGCGAAAGCACCGGCACGGTTATTTCGGAAAAAACGATGCGCGTCTTGAGAGACAGACAGAACGTATATAGCATCCAGACCGGTATGCCGTTCTGGCACCGGCCGGTCGTACAGGAAAGAACTTTGAGTATGAACAGTAACGGTAGCTATGTAGATACCTTCAGCAACGGCCAGTTGCGGGCCATGTTGTGGGCTACCGCCAAGAGCTGGTTCGGGCGGAAAAACCATCCGGGGACTATTTTAAGCTGGCTCAAAGCGCCGGGGCATGACTATTCCTGGCAGTACCCGGGCGTGAGTTCCGCGGTTATCAAATTTTTAGAAAGTAATTTCGCGGCGAAATAATGACCACGATGAACGGAGGAATCTCGTGAAAGAAAAAATCGTCCTGGCATACAGCGGCGGCGTGGATACGTCCGTCGCCATTAAGTGGCTCCAGGAAAAGTATAATGTAGATGTTATCGCCGTTACCATCGACGTGGGTAACGAGAAGGACTTTGCCGCGGTAAAGCAGAAAGCCCTGAAAATGGGCGCCATCAAGGCGCGGGTCATCGACGCCAAAGAGTCGTTCGTCAAGTATTTCGTTTACCCGGCCTTGCAGGCCAACGCTCTCTATGAGGGACAGTACCCCCTGGCTACGGCCCTGTCCCGGCCGCTGATGGCCAAGCTGCTGGTGGATACCGCGGTGGCGGAAGGGGCTTCCGCTATCGCCCACGGCTGCACCGGCAAGGGCAACGACCAGGTGCGGTTTGAGGTGGGCATCAACTCCCTGGCGCCGGATATGAAGATAATGGCGCCCGCCCGCGAATGGGGCATGACGCGCGAGCAGACTATCAAGTACGCGCTGGACCATGAAATCCCCATCCCGGTCACCAAAAAAAGCCCCTATTCCATCGATGAAAACCTGTGGGGCAAGAGCATCGAGTGCGGCGCGCTGGAAGACCCCTGGACCGAGCCCCCCGCGGACGTTTATACCTGGACGAAATCCCCGGACGAAGCCCCGGCCAAACCGCAGTACGTGGAGATAACCTTTGAGAAAGGCATCCCGACGGCTATCGACGGCAAGGAAATGCCGGGCATCGCCCTGGTGCAGCGGATGAATGAAATCGCCGGCAGGCACGGCATCGGCCGTATCGACCATATAGAAAACCGGGTGGTGGGGATAAAGAGCCGGGAAATCTACGAGGCGCCGGCGGCGGTGCTGCTGATACAGGCGCATCAGGCGCTGGAAGCCATGTGCCTGTCCAAGGACCAGCTCCGCTTCAAGCAGAAGGTCTCCGTAGAGTGCGCCGACCTTATTTATAACGGGCTGTGGTTCAGCCAGTTGAACCGGGACCTGTCCGCTTACATCTTAAGCTCGCAGCGCTACGTGACCGGCACGGTCAGGGTCAAGCTTTTCAAGGGTAATGCCACCGTGGTCGGGCGCAAATCGCCCTGGTCACTTTACAACTTAAGCCTGGCGACATATGATAAGGGGGATAAGTTTAACCAGAAAGACGCTGAGGGCTTTATCCGCCTTTGGGGCCTGCCGGTCAAGACGCAGGCGCAGATACAGCTCTTGCAGGACAAGGAAAGCCCTCTGGGCATTATGGGGCCGGACGGGGAAGAAAAGAAATAACAATGAGCCATATCAGGGGTCGTTTCAGCAAGCCGGCGGATGCGCTGGCGGCGCAGTACACCTCCTCCCTGGCGTTCGATAAGCGACTTTTCAAGCAGGATATTGCCGGCAGCATCGCCCACGCCGGGATGCTCGCCAAACAGGGTATTATCACCGCGGCGGACGCCGGTGCCATCGTCAAAGGTCTGGAAACTATCCGTGAAGAGATAGTCCAGGGCAAGTTCGCTTTCAAGCCGGAGCTGGAAGACATCCACATGGCCGTGGAATCGCGCCTGATTGAGCTCATCGGCGACGCCGGCCGCCGCCTGCATACCGCCCGCTCCCGCAATGACCAGGTGGCGCTGGACATGCGCCTTTTCACCAAAGAAGCCATCGCGGCAACGGTAAATGACATAATAGAAATGCAGCGGGCGCTGCTGGACGCGGCGGAAGCCAATATCAAGGTCATCATCCCCGGCTACACCCATTTGCAGGTGGCCCAGCCGGTGCTGCTGGCGCACCATTTCCTGGCCTATTTTGAAATGCTGGAGCGTGATATCGCCCGTTTCCGGGACTGCCTGAAAAGGGCGGACGTGATGCCGCTGGGCTCCGGCGCGCTGGCCGGCGTCCCTTACGCTATCGATAGGGAGTCCGTGGCTAAAGAGCTGGGCTTCAGCCGCATAAGCCAAAACAGCCTGGACGCCGTGTCCGACCGTGATTTTATCCTGGAATATGAAGCCGCCGCCAGCATCGCCATGATGCACCTTTCCCGCCTGGCGGAGGAAATAGTGCTGTGGTCTTCCGCGGAGTTCAGCTTCATCGAGCTGGATGACGCCTACGCCACCAGCAGCAGCATCATGCCTCAGAAAAAGAACCCGGATACGGCGGAGCTGGCGCGGGGCAAGACCGGGCGCGTTTACGGCAACCTGCTGGCCCTGCTGACCGCCCTGAAAGGCTTGCCGCTGGCCTATAACCGTGATATGCAGGAAGATAAAGAGGGCTTTTTTGATACCGTGGATACGCTGCAAATGACCTTACGGGTCTTTGCCGGCCTGATAAAAACCCTCAAGGTTAAACCGGAAAATACCCGCCGGGCGGCGGAGCGGGGCTATATATTAGCTACGGATTTGGCGGACTACCTGGTAAAAAAGGGCGAGGCGTTCCGCGCCGCCCATGAGATAGTAAGCAAGCTGGTCAACTACGCGGCGGGGCAGGGTAAAAGCCTCGCTGAGCTTGACATAAAGGACTACCGGAAATTCTCGGCGCGTTTTGAAAAAGACGTGTTCGCCATCACGGCGGAGACTTCCCTGGCGGCGCGCAATGTAATCGGGGGCACCGCGCCGGGCAGGGTAAAGAAAGCCCTGGCCAAAGCCAGGCGTATTACCGGTTAGTTGATAGTGTGCTAAGATAGAATCAGGGGGTGATATTTTTGGACGACTCTATAGTCATCGAAAATTTGACCAAGTATTATAACAAGTTCCTGGCGCTGAACGACCTGTCCCTGCGCGTGCCGGCCAACGAAAATATCGGACTGCTGGGTCCCAACGGCGCCGGCAAGAGCACCACGCTGAAAATCCTGTGCGGCCTTATCCGCCCCACCTCCGGCAGCGCCCATATCAACGGCATCGATGTCATCGCCCAGCCGGAAAAGGCTTTGGCCAACATCGGCGCGATTATCGAGGTCCCGGAGTTTTACTCCTACCTCACGCCGGAGGACTGCCTGAACTACTTCGGGCAGTTGCGGGGGATGAAGGGGGATTTCCTTAAAAAGCGCATCAAGGAAGTAATCGAGTTGGTCAAGATGGAGCGGTGGAGCAAGGTAAAAATAGAGAAGTTTTCCCGCGGCATGAAACAGCGCCTGGGACTGGCGCAGTCCCTGCTGCATGACCCGCCGGTCTTAATCCTGGACGAGCCCAGCCTGGGGCTGGACCCCCGCGGTGTGGTGGAGTTCCGCGAAATCATTAAAGGCGCCGGCCAGAAAAAGACGGTATTCTTCGCCTCTCACCAGATGGCGGAAGTCACCCAGATATGCAGTCGTGTTGCTATCATCAACAACGGACAGCTGCTGGCCTATGAAAGCATCGCCGAGCTGGAAAAGAAATATGAAACGCTGGAAAAAGCCTATCTTCAGCTGACGGGAGGTTCCGTTGAATAGTACTTGGGGTAAATTAGGCATTGTTATCAAGTACGAGTTTCTCAAGCATATCCGCCGCAAGCGTCTCTACATCATCCTGGGCATCGCCCTGGTGGTTGAGGCCCTGGCCTTAATCCTGGTGCCCACGCTGATGACCGGCGGCTATCCGGACAGCGTGATGCTCATGGCTACCATTCTTACGGTAGGCCCCAGCCTGGCGGCTATCGGCGCCGTATTCTTCGCCGGGGACGCTATCGCCGGGGAGTTTGAAGGAAAAACAGGATTTCTGCTCTTCACCAACCCCATCAAACGGGAAGTATTGTGGATCGGGAAATATTTAGCCGGGCTGATTGCGGTGACCCTGCTGATAATTTTCACCTATATCATCATCGCCGTTTCCCTGGGCGTGATTTATCACGAGGTCCCCGTACAGATATTGGGGTCGTTCGGGCTGTGCCTTATCTATGCGGCCTCCGTACTTTCACTGACCTTCTTTTTCAGCGCCGTTTCCAAAGGCTCCATGGGCGCTACGATAATGACGCTCCTTTTCATCTGGGTGTTGTCCGGCATCGTCCAGAGTATTCTCGGTTTCACCAATAACCCGTACTGGTTTCTGATATCCGCCGGGGGGGATAGTATCAACCTGCCTTACGGCAATCCGAGAGACCTGATTAACGGACTAAACCTGGGAGGGGGGATGGGTAATCAAATTGGCGGCTTTTCTGCTCTTACCATCGGGATGGCCGTCTGGGGCATGATGATTTACCTGGTGGGCGGCCTGGTATCCAGTATCTGGATTAGCAAAAGAAGGCAGCTCGCGTAGCCTGAAATGCTGTCCCGTAATTCCCGTATAAAAAAGGAAATCGACCTTGCAAGGTCGATTTCTGTCCGTGAAAATGAAATGTCAGGGAGGTTAAGCTTTGGCTGCTTTGTTCTGGGTGCGCAGGCATCTGGTGCAAAGGTTGAGGTGCTTCATCTTGCCGTCAACTGGGATGGTGGCGGGGTGAATGTTGGCCGTCCAGTCCCGGTTGGTATGGCGTTTGGAATGGCTGACATTATGACCGTATTGCGGTATTTTGCCGCATAAATCGCACTTCACTTTAGTGAATCTCCTTTGATTTTACGATTAGGGTATTGCAAATTGCGCTATTACATAGTAACATAGTGGATTGAGATTAGCAAGAAGTGCCTCCTTGGTGGGAAGACACAAAGCACTCGTAAACTGGCAAGGAAGGTGTTAAATGAAAAAAATCGGTAATGTAGCAGGGCAGGACCTGCGGGACATGTTTTCCGCCGCCACGACCTGGCTGGAAAAGAGCTCCGCGGATATAGACGCCCTGAACGTTTTCCCGGTGCCGGACGGCGATACCGGGACCAATATGATGCTTACCATGCGCTCGACGATGGAGGAAGCCTACCGCGCCCCGGACCACAGCGCCTCCGGCGTGGCGCACGCCATGGCTAAAGGCGCCCTGATGGGCGCCCGGGGCAACAGCGGCGTCATCCTCTCGCAGATGTGGCGGGGCCTCGCGGAAGGCCTTGAAGGAAAAGAGTCTTTTACAGCCGCCGATATGGCTGAAGCCTTACACAAATCGGCGGCTGTGGCATATAGAGGGGTGAGCAATCCGGTGGAAGGCACCATGCTTACCGTGATGAAAGACGCCGCCATCGAGGCCAAAAAACAGGTCAAGCTGGGCACGGATGACATCGTGACCATGCTGGAAGCTACCGTGAACGCCGCCGGCGACTCCGTGGCGCGGACGCCGCGCCTGCTCCGGGTGCTCAAGGATGCCGGGGTGGTTGACGCGGGGGGCCAGGGCATTTACACTATCCTGGAAGGAGCCCTACGTTATCTCAAGGGGGAAACCGAGCTGATGCGACTGCGCAAGCCGCAGATAATCGTCAGTGAAATGCCGCTGACCGCGCCGCTGCCGCAGACCGCCGGCGTGGATGAAGTGCCTTTCGGCTACTGCACGGAATTCCTTGTCAAAGGCAAAGATCTGGACCCGGAGGTCATCAGGAAGCGGCTGGAAAAGAAGGGCGAATCGCTAATCGTCGTCGGTGATGAAGCGGCGGTACGTATCCATATTCACACTCTGGAGCCGGGCAATATCATCCAGCTGGCAACCAAGCTGGGCACGCTGCACCAGATGAGCATCCGCAACATGGATGAGCAGCACCAGGACTTCCTGGAGATGCAGAAAGAAAGAATGCCCACCACGGACACCTCCGTTATCGCGGTGGCGTCCGGGGACGGGCTGAAAGACGTTTTCGGCAGCCTGGGTGCCGCAGCCGTCGTATCCGGCGGGCAGACGATGAACCCCAGCACCAAGGACATTCTACTGGCGGTGGAAAGCACTGCCTCGGATAACGTTATCATCCTGCCCAACAACAAGAACATCATCCTTACCGCGGAGCAGGTGCAGTCGCTGACGCAGAAGAAAGTCAAAGTCGTGCCCACCAGGACCATCCCCCAGGGCGTGGTGGCCCTGCTCGCTTTCGACTACGAGGCGGACTTTAAAGCCAATGCGGAAATCATGGAAAAAGCCCTTTCCTCCGTTAAGACGATTGAAGTGACGCGCGCCGTGCGCGCCACCAAGATAAACGGCCTCCAGATAAAGCGCCGCCAGCCCATCGGTCTCTTGGATGATGCCCTGGTGGCGGCTGGGGAGACCGACCTGGATGTCATTAACAAGATTATGGCCAAGATAAATACCAAAAACGCCGAGGTGGTCACCATCTACTACGGCGCCGAGACCCCCGTGGAGGAAGCGGAACAGGTGAGTGCCGCCATCACGGAGCAGTATTCCCACCTGCAAATAGAGCTTATCAAGGGGAACCAACCGCATTACAGCTATATTATCTCCGTAGAGTAGAAAGGCGGAATTTCTTCATGACGGTAAAAATAGTAACGGATACACTCTCCGATATCACCAGCGACCTGGCTGCCAAACTGGACGTAACCGTTATTCCCTTATACGTGCGGTTCGGCGAAGAGATGTACCGCGACCGCATCGATATCACCAGCGAGGATTTTTACCGCCGCCTGGTTAACGAACCGAAACTGCCGTCCACCACCCAGCCCACCCCTAATGATTTTGCCGCCGTTTACCGCAAGCTGGCGGAAGAAACGGATGAAATCCTGGTGGTGGTGGTGTCCAGCAAGCTTTCCGGCACCTACCAGTCCGCCACCCAGGCTAAAGAATACCTGAAAGGCCACTGCCACATCGAGGTTATAGATTCGCTCCAGGTGGCGATGGGGCAGGGACTGCTTGTCATTGCCGCCGCTAAAATGGTCAGGGATGGGGCGAACCTGATGCAGGTGGCGGATATGGTGCGCAGCGCGATGTCCCGCGTCCACCTGATAGCCTATTTCGACACATTGAAATACCTGGCCAAGGGCGGGCGCATCGGCAAGGCCCAGGGTCTGCTGGGCTCGGTGCTGTCCGTTAAACCCATTTTAACTACCAAAGAAGGCGAGATGGCCCCGCTGACGCGGGTACGCTCGATGGCCGCCGGTCTGGACTACCTCTATAACGTGGCGGCTGGAATCAAAAAGATAGAAGGAATGGCGGTAGAGCACGCCACCACCCCCGCCGACGCCGATAAACTGGTGGAACGCCTGGGGGCCATTTACCCCAGGGAGAAAATCTACCGTTCCGTCATCAGCCCGGTAGTAGGCACCTATTCTGGCCCCAAGGCGCTGGCTTTGACCGTACTTGAAGCTGAAAAGTAGTAATGCCAGTAAGGATCGTTACTGATAGCGTCGCCGACATCCCCGCCGCGGTAATCGCCGAGTTGGGCATTTCCGTCATCCCGGTTTTGCTGCGTTTCGGGGAGCAGATCTACCGCGACGGTATCGATATCACCACCGACCAGTTTTACGAGAAGCTGGTCAGCACCAAGGTCATGCCCACCACCTCCGTGCCTTCCATGGATATGTACGCCCGCACCTATGCCCGGCTGGCGGAAGAGACCGACGAGATACTGGTCATCATGCTCAGCTCCAAGCTTAGCGGCCTCTATAACGCCGCCGTGCAAAGCGCAGGCCTGCTGGAAAGCGATTGCCGTATCGAGGTAGTTGATTCCGGCACCGCCGTCATGTCCCAGGGGTTCGTGGTTATCAAGGCGGCGCAGGCGGCGCGGGAAGGCAAAACCCTCGACGAGATACTAAAAATCGTACGCGCCACCCTGCCGCGGGTGGACATGCGCGCCGCTTTCGATACGCTGGAATATTTAAAACGCGGCGGGCGCATCGGCAAGGCGCAGGCTTTACTCGGGTCTCTGCTCAAAGTTAATCCCATCGTGACCATCCGGGACGGGGTGGTGGACCCGGCGGGGCGGGCGCGCTCCAGGGCTAAAGCCCTTGACCACCTTTACGATTTTGCCGCGAGCTATAAAAAGATAGAAGGTCTGGCGGTAGAAGACGCCGCCTGCCCTGATGACGGCGATGCGCTGGCCAAACGCCTGGGCGGTATATTCCCGGAAGAAAAAATCTACCGCTCCCGCACCACCCCGGTTATCGGCGCCCACACCGGCCCCGGCCTGATACTGGTGGCGGTGATGGGGGATAAATAAAGCTCAAATCTAAAAAATCAAATCTCAAAAATACAGGAAAACAATCTCCCTCTCCCTTTCCCCCCTCCCCGCTGTCATTGCGGGGAGCACGTTCTCTTCGCTCAGTGTAAACTCCGTGACGCAGCAATCTCATGGCATTAGTTTATCGTCACTCTGGCCCCGTATCTGAATACGGGGTAAACCCCGGCCGGAATCCGTGATGAATTTCCCAAACACTTTGATATTAAACGTGGCTTCCAGCCTTCGCTGGAATGACGGCGCGTCAGGGCTCCGGGTGCTTTTTATCGCCGTTCCGTCTATAATGTGACCGGATGAACGCCGACTCTTTGCGCAAAGTCCTGGAACTGGAAAAGCAGCGCGGCTGCGCGGATACCGCCGTCTTCGGCGGGCTGGACAAATTCCTGCATAACTGGTCGGCGCAGGCCGCGGCCTCTTTTGCCGCCCCCCGCCGCCTGGCCCGCTTTAATAAACTATTTAAAATCGACTACGCCGTCATGACCCCGGCAAAACGCGGGGCCTGGATTAATGACGTTTTTGCCTTCCTCGATGAAAAGGAGTCGGACCCGGCGCCCGCGGCAGCTAAAAAGGCCGCCGCTCCCCCTAAAAAAAAGGCCCCTCCTCCCGCCGCCCCGCCCGCTCATGCCGCCGCCCTGGACGCGCCGGTAACCGTGGTCAGGGGCATGGGCCCGGCCCTGGCCGCCAAATTCGGCAAGCTGGGCGTGAAAACGGTGCGCGACCTGCTCTATTACTTTCCCCACCGCCACCTGGACTACTCCAGGCTCAAGCAAATTTCTCAATTAGTGGAGGGGGAGGAGCAGACCATCATCGCTAATGTCTGGCAGGCGCAGGAGACGCGGCCCGGCGGCCGGCGCAGCACGGAGGCCATCGTCGGTGACGAGACGGGCAACCTGCGGGTGGTCTGGTTCAACCAGCCCTACCTGGCCAAGACGCTCTCCACCAACGCGCGCGTCATCCTTTCCGGCAAGGTCAGCCTGTTCAAGGGGCGTCACGTTTTCATGTCGCCGGAATGGGAGCTGGTGGAGGGGCAGGAATCAGTCCACACCGGGCGGCTGGTGCCGGTCTATCCCCTGACGGCGGGACTGCGGCCCCGCCAGGTGCGGCGTTTGATGAAGGACTTTATCGATACCTGGGCCGGGCAGGCCGCCGATTTTCTCCCTCCGGAGCTGCGGCAAAGACTCGCTTTGCTGGAGTTGCCGGAGGCCATCGCCCAGGCGCATTACCCGGAAACGGAAGCATCCAAGGATAAAGCCCGCGTCCGCCTCGCCTTTGACGAGCTTTTCCTTTTACAGCTCGGCGTGATGAGCAAGAAGCGCGTCTGGCAGGAGAGCCGGCCGGGCACGGCGTTGGATATTAGTGAGCCGGTGCTGAATAAGTTTTTAACCTCCCTCCCCTTTACCCTTACCGCCGCCCAGGACAAAGTGCTCAAGGAAATCCTGGCGGACCTGCGCAAGGGCATTCCCATGTCCCGTTTGCTCCAGGGGGAGGTGGGCAGCGGCAAAACGGTGGTGGCTACGGCGGCGCTGCTCATGGCGGCGGCCAACGGCTGCCAGGCGGCTTTCATGGCGCCCACGGAAATTCTGGCGGCGCAGCACTTCAATACTATCGGCGGCCTGCTGGCTAAACTGGGGACGGAAGAGGGGGAGGGGAATATCAAAAGCTATACCGGCATCCTGGACAAGCCGCTGAATCTGGCTTTGCTTATCGGGGATGCCAAAGCCGCGGGCAAGAAGAAAATCCGGCAGCGAATACAATCGGGTGAAATAGACATCGCCATCGGCACGCACGCCCTGGTGCAGAAAGGGCTGGACTTTAGTAAACTGGGGCTGGCCGTGGTGGACGAGCAGCACCGCTTCGGCGTGGAGCAGCGTTCCGCCCTGCGGGAAAAGGGCTTCAACCCGCACATGCTGGTCATGACCGCCCCCCCTATTCCCCGCACCCTGGCGCTTACGCTCTACGGCGACCTCGACCTTTCTGTGATTAGCGAGCTGCCGCCGGGCCGGCAGACCATCAGGACCAAGTGGCTGCGGCCGGACCAGCGGGCCAGCGCTTACGCCTTCGTCAGGAAGCAGGTGGCCGCCGGGCGGCAGGCTTTCATCCTCTGCCCCCTGATTGAGGAGTCGGACGCCGTAGCGGCGCAGGCGGCTGTGGCCGAGCACGAGCACCTCTCCCGCGAGGTCTTCCAGGACTTGCGGGTGGGGCTATTGCACGGCCGGCTGGCGGCGGCGGAGAAGGACGCGGTAATGGATGATTTCCGCGCCGGACGACTGGATATCCTGGTGGCTACGCCGGTGATAGAGGTGGGCATCGATATCCCCAACGCCACCGTCATGTTCATAGAAAGCGCCGACCGCTTTGGTCTTTCGCAGCTGCACCAGTTCCGGGGTCGGGTGGGGCGCGGTAAAGAGCAGAGCTACTGCATGCTGCTGGCGGAAAACCCGTCCCAGGTGGGCCGGGAGCGACTTGACATAATTGAGAATACCCAGGACGGCTTCAAGCTGGCCGAGGAAGACCTTAAAATGCGCGGCCCCGGCGAGTTCTTCGGCACCCGCCAGAGCGGCCTGCCGGACCTGCGCATGGCTAAAATCTCGGACGTGGCTTTGCTGGAGATGGCGCGCCGCGAGGCTATACAACTGTTCAAGATGGACCCCGGCATGGCCAGGGAGGAGCACCGGCTGCTGGCGCGGGAGATGGCGCGCGTCTGGTCCGACGCCGGTGAATGGAGCTGAAACGTATATTCGCTCCGGTTGGCGAATTAATACCGAAAAAATACTTTTTAGCAACCTTGCGTAACATGTTCGTAACATTTAATATTAGCTTATACCGTTAATATTTAAAGGATTATTATTGAACCAGCCATTCGCCAGGGTAATCGTTAACCCCGCCGCCGGCGCCGGTAAGACCGGCAAGCTTTGGCCGCGGATAATGAACCTGTTTAAAGGGCATGGCCTGCGCTTCGACCATGATTTGACCGAGGCCCCCGGCCACGCTATAGAGCTGGCCAGAGACGCCGCGGCTAAAGGCTATGACATCGTCGTTTCCGTGGGCGGGGACGGCACCATTAACGAGGTGGTTAACGGGCTTTACGCCTCCGGCAATATACAGGACGCGCTGCTGGGCATCGTCAGCACCGGGACGGGGTCCGACTATATCCGTACCGCCGGCGTGCCGCGCGGCTATGAGGATGCCTGCCGGCGTTTCGTCCGGCCCCGCCAGCGCCGGGTGGACATCGGCGAGGTGGAATACGTGAAGAACGGCGGCACGGTCAAGCGGCTCTTCGTGAACTTTGCCGGCATGGGCTTCGATGCGGAAATCGTACGGCGCACTTCCCAGCAGTATAAAAAGCTGGGGGCTTTGCCGTCTTACCTCATGGGCACCTTCGCCACGCTGGTGTCCTACGTGAACAAGAAAGTAACGCTGGTGGTGGACGGCCTGGAGGAAGAAAAGCGGGTCTGCACCGTCATTATGAATAACGGGCAATACGGCGGCGGCGGCATGTTTACCGCCCCGGGCGCTGATTTGAGCGACGGCCTGCTGGATGTGCTGGTGGTGGGGGACCTGAGCAAGCCGGACCTGCTGCGGTCTTTGCCGCGCATCTATAAAGGCACCCACCTGACACACCCCAAGGTCGGTATGAAAAAGGCGCGGCAAATAGAGGTCAAGTCTCTGGATAGCAAGATGTACCTCCAGGCGGACGGCGAGTTGCTGGGGGAAGTCCCGGCGCGTTTCCGCATCCTGCCGGCGGCGCTGAATATTATCGTCTAGCGGCCAAAATATACCTGTCCCGGAGTGTTGCATGGGAACAGAGAACCTGGAAAAGAAAACCCCGGCTGCCGGCAAAAAGATGATGCTGGTGCTGCTTGCCAGCCTGGTAACGCTGGTTGTCCTGGACGGCGCGCTGACGGAATACCTTATCCCCGGGGGAAGAGTGCGGGAGGCCAACCCGTTTCTGGAGCCGCTGGTGGGCAAGGCCGGTTTTATGATATTGAAGGTGGTGGGCGCGTCCCTCTGCGCCTGGCTGCTGTGGGACGTTTACCGGCGTTACCCCAAAGTGGGCACCATCGCCGCCTGGGTGGCCGTATTGGCTTACGGGGCTATCGTTATCTGGAATACTAGTCTGATTCTGTTAGTTTAGTGTAGTCAGTCTCGAAGCTCTGCGCGCGCCGCCATAGCGGTATCTCCGCCGGCATGACATCCACGAAGACGATATCCCGCGGCAGCTTGTAGTCCGCCATGCGTCCCTGGCAGTACTGGCGCAGCTCCTGCTCGGTGAGTGAAGCGCCCGGCTTGAGGCGCACGATGGCTTTGACTGTCTCGCCGCGTATCAGGTCTATCTTGCCCGTGACGCGGGCTTCGGCCACGGCCGGGTGCGACGCCAGCACCTCCTCGATGTCCGCGGGGAAGATATTCTGTCCCTTGAGGATGAGCATCCGCCGCTTGCGGGCGGTAATAAACAGGTAGCCGTCCTTGTCCAGGTAGCCGATGTCCCCGGTATGCAGCCAGCCGTTGCGCAGCACTTTAGCCGTGGCTTCCGGCTTGTTGTAGAACCCGGCCATCACCGGCCCCCGCAGCACCATTTCCCCCTCCTGCCCCGGCGGCAGCTCCTTATCGTTTTCGTCGAAGATTTTCATTTCCCAGCAGGGCATGGTCTTGCCGGACGAGCCTATTTTCCCCTCCCCGTCGATGGGCATGACCGTGACGTGGCAGACGGACTCCGTTTGACCGTAGATATCCCGGATAGCGAAGCCGTAATATTCCTTAAAGCGGTTGATGACCACCGGCTCCAGCGGAGCGCCCCCGCTGATTAATAGCCGCAAAGAAGAAAGGTCGTGTTTGACGCCCGCCCGGCGGGCCACGTTTATCATTAAAAAGTAGATGTAGGGGACGCCGCAATAAATGGTGCCCTTTTCCCGCTCCACCGCTTCCATGAAGCTGTCCACCGAGCGCCCCGTGCCCGGTACGGCCACCACGGTATTGCCGGTGTAAATGGAAGCCAGCAGCACCGCCGTCAGCCCGAACTGGTGGTACATGGGCAGGGCGAAGAGTATCATGATGTCTTTTTCCGTCTGCCGGAAGGTGGCGGCGGAGTTGACCACCTCGGTGTAAACGCTGTTATGCGTCAGGGCCACGCCGTGGCATTGCTGGGTGGCGCCGCCGGTATAGGAAATGATAGCGATATCATCCGGGTCTATGGTCACGTCGATGGCGGTGTCCGGGTTCTCTTGCAGGATGTCCTCATAGCTGATAAAGCGCTGGTCCGGCGGGCTGCCGATGGTGATGATATGCTCGATAGTCTTGAAGCCGGACAGCGCCGGGAGCAGCGGCTCCAGACAGGGATTTTCAATGAAGAAGACGCTGGGCGTGCAGTCGTTGAAAAGGTTGTCCAGTTCCGCGGCTACGTAGCGGGAGTCCAGCGGCACGGCGATGGCGCCCGCTTTCATTATCCCGAAGAACACCACCACGAACTCCGGGTTGCTGGCCTGCATCATCGCCACCCGGTCGCCCTTTTTTACGCCCATTTTTACCAGCGCCCGCGCCACCCGGCTGGCGTCCGCTTCCAGGCTGGCAAAGGACACCCGGCGTTCCCCGCCGATGACGGCGGTCTTGTCCGGCAGGCGGGCGGCGGTACTCTTTAAAATAGCGGTCAGGTCCATCGGTATAGCTTTCCCTTTCTTAACAAATTACGCTGAAAAATCGCCTTGACTAAAGGAAAAATCTCCGGAATACGTCCAGTATAGCAGACCGCCGGAGGATTTGAAAAGGAACTGGAATAGTAATCTGACTTTATGGGGGATATTGGTTTTACCCCGCCCCGGTACCCCTCCCGCCCGCTGCGTCGTTACCTGGTTTTGCGGAAAATGTCTTAACAAAATTTTAACATGTCCGCCTTTTCATGTATAATAAACAGGATTATGACCATGTTCCAGGGATCAAGGAATGGAAACTAGCCTTTACCTTATCATTCCCATCATCGTCATCGCCCTGGTATTTGATTTCACCAACGGCATGCACGATGCCGCTAACTCTATTTCCACCATCGTCACCACCCGGGTGCTGACGCCCCGGCAGGCGGTAATCTGGGCGGCTTTCTTTAACTTTGTCGCCTTCGTGGCATTCGGCACGGGCGTAGCCAAGACCATCGGCAGCGGGATGGTCCACATAGAAATCGTCACCTCCACCGTCATCCTGGCGGGGCTTATCGGCGCCATAGCCTGGAACCTCATTACCTGGTATTTCGGCCTGCCCAGCAGCTCTTCCCACGCGTTGATCGGCGGGTACGCGGGGGCGGCTATCGCCAAGGGGGGCTTCGGCGTTATTATCACTTCCGGCTGGACCAAGACGGTTATCTTTATTTTTATCGCGCCGCTAATCGGCCTGGTGCTGGGCTATGTGCTAAAGATAATCACCACCTGGATAGTCTATAAACAGAACCCGCTGACCATTAACAAGTGGTCGCGGATAGCCCAGCTGTTCTCGGCGGCGGCTTTCAGTCTGGGCCATGGCGGCAACGATGCCCAGAAAACGATGGGGATTATTTCCAGCCTGCTCTTTGCCGGCGGCCTGATCAGCGAGTTTCACATTCCTTTGTGGGTTGTCCTCAGCGCCCACGCCGCCATTGCCATCGGCACGCTTACCGGCGGCTGGCGGATTGTGAAAACGATGGGACAGAAGATAACCACCCTGCGCCCGATTGACGGCTTCTGCGCCGAGACCGCCGCCGCCTCCAGTATATTCTTCTCCACTCACCTGGGCATCCCGGTAAGCACCACCCACGTCATTACCGGGGCTATCTCCGGGGTGGGCGCCGTGCAGCGGCTTTCCGCGGTGCGGTGGGGGGTAACGCTGCGCATTGTCTGGGGGTGGATTTTCACCATACCGGTATCCGCTATCATCGCGGCGCTGGTCTATTCTCTTATCCGGCTGATTACCTAGCCCGGACTATTCCCGCAGCAGCCCGCTGATTTCCCCGGCGCTCAATTGCCGCGCCTCCCCCTCTTTCAGCTCCCCCATCGTCAGCTTGCCGATGCGTACCCGCTTTAACGCCAGCACGGTATGGTGTAGATGCTCGAACATGCGGCGTACCTGCCGCTTGCGCCCCTCGTGGATGGTGATGCTGTAGTTGAACGGCGGCGAGGAGACCGTCTTGACCCTGGCGGGATGAGTCAGGCCGTCTTCCAGCAATACGCCGTGCTCTAGCTGGTGCATTTCCCCGGCCATCAGGCTGCCCTGGATGGCCACCAGGTACTCTTTTTCATACTCGTAGCGCGGATGGGTCAGGCGGTAGGTGAGGTCGCCGTCGTTGGTCATCAGGATAAGCCCGGTGGTGTCTATGTCCAGCCGTCCCACCGGGTAGAGCCGGTGGCGCCGGTATTTTACCGGCAGAATGGAGAACACGGTACGCCGACTCTTCTCATCGCTGACGGTGGAGACGATGCCCGCCGGCTTGTTGAGCATCAGGCAGATGGTCTGGTCCGGCTTTAGGTCTAGGCCGCGGCCTTCGTAGGCCACGCGGTCTTTATCCGTATTTACGGGCTGGTTGAAGGACACGGCCACGGTGCCGTTAACCTTGACCTTGCCCTGTTTGATGGCTTCCGCCATGCGCCGGCGCGGGCCGATTCCGGCTTCTGTTAAAGCTTTAATCAGGGGTTTTTCCGGCATATGGCGTCATTCCTTTATACAGATTTGGTTACCTGGCAGAGCTGCGATTTGCATGGGATGAAGCCGGATATCGGGTCCAGGGTCCGGTCGTCCACCAGCAGGTTGACATTGGCTTCATCCGGCCAGTGGTGGGGCATGGAGACCACCCCGGCCAGTATCGTGTCGGTCACGTTGGCTTTCATTTTGATACTGCCCCGCGGCGACGTGATGGTAACCTCATCGCCCGTCTTTATCCCGCGGGGGGCGGCGTCGGCGGGGTTGATGTCCGCCAGCGGCTCCGGCATTATCCTGCGCAGTCGCGGTATGTTCCGGAATTGAGAGTGGGTATAGGCCATGACCCTGGCGCCGGAGGTCATTACCAGCGGGAAAGACGCCAGTAAATCAGGGCGGCTCAGGGGGCTTTCCGGCGGCTCCTGATAGGAGGGGAGGGGGTCGATACCGTGCTCCGCCAGCACGGAGGAGGCTATTTCCACCTTGCCGGAGGCGGTCTGGAAACCGGTTGTCTCATAGTCTTTTTCCGGCCGGGGCCGGTATTGCCGCAAGATGCCCTCCGGGTGGGCCGTAAGGTCTCGGTAGGTTAGTTGCATCGGCTCCAGGATATGGTCGACGCACTTTTCAAAGCTGCCGTTCCAGAACAGCTCCCCCAGTCCCAGCCGCCCGGCCAGCGCCGAGTAAATGTCCCATTCCGTGCGGCATTCGCCGGGGGGACTGACGGCGGGCTGTATAAGCTTTACATAACCACCGGCATCGGTGAGCAATATCGGCCTTTCCAGCCAGGAGGCGATGGGCAGGACGATATCGGCTTCACGCGTGCCGGGGGTGTGGAAGTATTCCGTCACGCCGATGAAATCCAGCTTTTCCAGGTCGGCGGCCATGCGGCGGGAGTTGGCGAAGAACTGGATATCCAGCCCGGAGGAAAACAGGGCTTTAATGGGGTAGGGCCGGCCGCTTTCAATCTGGTCCGCGATGGCGTTGGACTGCATTTCCCGGTAGCGCTGCGTCCATACCGGAAAGCGCGCCGCGCCCACGCCGGGCGGCATCGCGGCCACTCTTTCATGCAGGGTGATGTCGTTGGTCTTATCGGCGGGGTAGGGCCCCAGCAGGTTGCCGCCGGCTATGCCGATGTTGCCGGTAACCGCCGCCAGCAGAATCACGGCGCGGTGGTTCTGCACGCCGTTGCTGTGGTGCGTGGTGCTGTTGCTGCTCAGGTGCAGCTTGGCGGGCTTCAGCGTGGCATACAGCCGGGCCGCCTCGATGATTTTAGCGGCGGGCACCCGGGTTATTTTTTCCGCGCGTTCCGGCGGGTATTCCTGCGCCAGCTTTTTCAGTCCCTCGAACCCCACCGTCCATTTTTCGACGAACTCTTTATCGTAGAGGTTCTCGTTAAAGATAACGTGCATCATGCTTAGCGCCAGGGCGCCGTCCGTGCCGGGGCGGAGCTGCAAATGGATGTCCGCTTTAGCGGCGATGGCGGTGCGGCGCGGGTCCACCACGATAAGCTTGACGCCTTTTTCTTTGGCTTCCAGGTTTTGCTCCCAGACGTTGGGCGAAGAGATTACCGCCGCCCCCCATATCAGCTTGCACCTGGTCTCCGGGTCCACGCCGGAACCGGAGCCGGCCATGTAGGAGTATTCCGCGCCGTAGGTCAGGTTGGCGGCCAGCCAGGTGGCGGAAAAACAGTTGCTGCTTTCCGTGCAGTAGTTCGGCGAGCCGAAGGCGTGTGCCAGGCGGTGAAAATAGGGGCGCGGTTCCTTGGGATAGGCAACCCAGAATACCACCGCTTCCGCCCCGTATTTGTTCTTAACGGTTTGCAGGCTGCCCGCAACTGTATCCAGCGCCTCGTTCCAGGAGATGCGCTGCCACTTGCCCCCGCCCCTTTTCCCCGCCCGTTTCAGGGGGTAAAGGAGGCGGTCCGGGTGGTAAATAAAGTCCGTCTGGGCGCGCCAGCGCGGGCAGTGGCTTACTTTGGGGTCCACCACGTCTATCTTAACCACCTGGCCGTCGCGCACCTGGACGGAGGTGGCGCAGGTGTTGGTGCACATGTAGCAGATGCCGTCTTTTACTTCCGCGGGCTTTACCATTTGACTATACTCCAATCGTTTCCGTCCGGCGGGATTGATGTCATGCTGGTTACTGTTCATTATAACAGGCTTTTCCGGGGGATGAAATGTAACGGTGCATTATAGCTTATGGTATAATCATCTGGGAAAATAGCGCCGGAGGGATACAGACCTGGAAGGAATCGACCTGGCCCGTAAAGCCGTGGAAGCCGCCAGCGATAAGCAGGCGAACAACATCGTGTTGCTGGACCTGCGCGAGCTGGGCAGCTTTACCGACTACTTTGTTATCTGCGCCGGCGAGAGCGCGCGGCAGACGCGTACTATCGTTGACGAGATTGAAAAGGCTTTAAAGCAGGAGGGCGTCCTGCCGCACCACCGCGAGGGCTCGCCGGACTCCGGCTGGCTTTTGCTGGACTACGGCGACGTTATCGTGCACGTTTTCGGCGCGGTGGAACGCAACTACTATCAACTGGACGAGCTTTGGCAGGAAGCCCGCACCGTGCTGCGGATTCAATAGCCGGCTGTCATTGCAGTGCGATAAGTCCCCCGCCTTTTACCGCCCCGCCCCTGTCATTCTGACGAAGGTCAGAATCCATCATGAATTTCTATTGAGCCTCGAACCCAATAATGGATTCCAGCCGGAGTTTACCCCGATAAAATCGGGGCTGGAATGACAACTCATAATGTCATGGTGTGGTGTAAAACGATACAGTAGTCTCAAAGGCCGCTGTCGCCATCTACCGGAAAATCTCATCCTTCCTGAAAATATTGCCTGTCTCTATCTCCCCGTTCTCCGGCGAGTCCGAGGCATGGGTGGAGTTGCGCTGCAGGTCCAGCCCGTAGTCCTTGCGGATAGTGCCCGGGGCGGCTTTAGCGGGGTCGGTGGCGCCCATGAGCTTCCTTATGCGCTCGATAACCCCCTCCCCCTCGAAAACGGCGGCCACGATGGGCGTGGAAGTTATATATTCCAGCAGCCCGTCAAAGAACGGCTTGCCCTTATGCACGGCGTAGTGCCGCTCCGCCAGGGCTTTATCCATGCGCAGCATCTTCAGGCCGGTCAGCCTCAGGCCTTCGCCCTGCAGCCGGCCGATGATAACCCCGGCCAGTCCCCTTTCCATAGCATCCGGCTTGATAAGCACCAGCGACCTTTCCATGAAAAACTCCTTATGATAATTATTCGGTTATATACCTGCCGCTCATGGTGAGCTTGTCGAACCATGAGACAATATTGCTCACCCTATGATAATTATTCGGTTATATAGCTGACGCTCATGGTGAGCTCGTCGAACCATGAGCTAATATCGCTCACCCTTCGACAATCTCTGGGTGAGCGTTTTTAGTGACTGCTCTCTATTTGTTGTGGATTAAACGTGATTGAACAGCCCTTGTAACACTCCTATATCCACCTTCTCCAGGCTGTCCACCACCAGGTCGGCGTCCTTTAGCGCCGCGGCGGGATGGCTGTTGGTCACCGCCACGCACTTCATGCCGGCGCTCTTGGCCCCCGCCACCCCCGCTATAGCATCTTCTATCACCACACAGCCCGCGGGCTCGGCCCCGAGCTTCTGCGCCGCCAGCAGGAATATCTGCGGGCTGGGCTTGCCTTCCGCCACCTCCGTGCCGTAAGCGATGGCCTGGAAGCTGTTTTCAATGCCCATCCCCCGCAGGATAACGTCCACATTGTCCGGCACGGCGGAAGTGCCGATGGCGCTTTTGATATGGTTCTGGTTTAAAGCCTTTATCAGCGTTACCGCGCCGGGCAGGGGGATAACGTTTCGGGCTACCAGGCGGCGGTACAGCGCCTGCTTCTTATCCGATACCGCCTTTATCTCTTCCGGCGTTAAGCCGTCCCCTAAAGCGAATTTTACAATGGAGTCGTGCCGCCGACCGAAAAAGGGCATGAAGTCCGCCAGGCTGAAGGCCACCCCCCGCTCCCGGAAAATGTCCTGCCAGGCGCGGTAGTGGTAGTCCGCCGTATCCGCGATTACGCCGTCCATGTCCCAGATGACGGCCTCCAGGCGCGCGTCAGACATGGCGGCGGCTTTCTTTCACTTTATCTTCCTGCCCCGCCCGGTTTTCCGCGATGAACTGCTTGGCGGTGCTTTCCGCCACTACGGTGCCGTCCTTGAGGCAGACCTTGCCGGCGGTCTCGATGATTTTCTTGCGGTGGCGGGTTATCCAGGCGCTGACTACCAGCGGCGCCGCCACCGCCACCGGCTGGCGCAGCCGCATCTCCATGCTGGCGGTCAGGGTGGTGTTGCCGGTGGCGTAGGCGATATTGCTCATCGCCTCGTCCAGCAGGCAGCCCAGAATGCCGCCGTGCAATAGCCCCGGCCACCCCTGGTGCATCCTGTCCGGCGTGAACTCGGCGCTGATGGTATCGCCGTCCCGGGTAAAGCGCAGTTTCATGCCTATCGGGTTATTCTGCCCGCACCCGAAGCAGTATCCCTCGTTGAGGTCGGTATTCAGCGTAACTTTAGGTATCACCGCCATGATATGTCTCCCGTGCTTTAAAAATGCGTCCAGCCGGACCGGCCTATTTTCACCGGGCTGCCGGCAGCGTCGACCAGGCCTATTTCGCCCGGCTGCCCCGCCGTAATCTCCCCGATGACGCTGACCGGACAGCTCAGCTCTTGCTTGATTGCTTCGATAGTTCCGGCGCTGCCGGTAAAGAGCAGCTCGTAGTCCTCCCCGCCCCCCAGGGCTATGGACAGGGCGTCCTCCCGGAAATTTTGCTTGACCGTTTCGTGTACCGGTATGTAGTCCGTCACCACGCGGGCGCTGACCCGGCTGGCCTCGCAGATATGGCGCAGGTCGGCCAGCAGCCCGTCGCTGGTATCTATGGCGGCTTTAATGCCGTGCTTCACCAGTACCTGCCCCTCCGCGATGCGCGGCGCGGGGCGGAGGAAAGCGTTTTTCAGGTAGTGGGTGACCTCCGGCCTGAATCTTAGCCGCTGGGAGAGCATTACCAGTCCGGCGGCGGCGCTGCCCGGGTGCCCGGTGAGGGCTATCACGTCGCCCGGTCTGGCGGCGGCGCGCCTCAGTATCGCTCCGTCCGGGCTGGCGCCGATGACCGTAATCGTCACCGTTACTTCCATCGCCCGGCTGATGTTCCCGCCGATGATGCCCACCCGGAACTGCCGCGCCAGCTCCATCATCCCCTCGTAAAGGGCGGTGACATCGGCCACGTCCGTTTCCGGGGGCAGGGATAAAGCTATCAGCGCGTAGCGGGGCAAGCCGCCCATGGCGGCGATATCGCTCAGGTTGATGGCCAGGGATTTCCAGCCCAAATCTTTCCAGGTAATCGTTTCCAGGGAAAAATGGACGTCCTGCACCATGGAGTCCACGGTGGCCAGTTGGACGGCGCCGGCGCAGCGCCACGCCGCGGCATCGTCGCCGATGCCGATAAGCAGGTCGGGCGCGATTTTATCGGTTTGCGTCTCCGCTACCATCCCGGCCAGCAGGTCTATCAGCCCGAACTCCCCGATTTCCGATACTTTCACGCCTAAAATTATATCATATTTGACGTTCGGAAGGCTTTTGTTAACAAATATCGATATTATTCCTGATAAAAAACTGTAAATATTATGGGCTGATAGCTTATAATGGTTATGATTTGTCTGTAAATGAGGTATCACCGGTGAGAAGATACGTCGCTATCGGCATTATGGTGCTGGTAATTGCCGTCAGCGTCATAGGTTCCGTGCTGCTCGTTCAGCACTGGGAATACGTCACCATGCTGGAGTCCCAGGGTCTGCTGGGGCTTTTCATCATCGCCCTGTTCGCCGGCTCGCCTATACCCATCCCCACGCCGAGCATGATTCTGACCTTCACCATGGGCAGTATCTTCAACCCGGCGCTGGTGGCGCTGGTATCCAGCTTCGGCAATGCCTGCGGCAACGGGCTGGTCTATCTGACCGGGCGCGGCGGGCTGGTTTTCTTCAAGAACCTGGGGATTTCCGGCAAGAGCGGCCAGAACGGCAACGGCAGCGCCGTGGAAGAAAACAGCAAGGACTGCAAGAAGCCTTCCATCTGGAAGAGGATAGTGGGGTGGTGCAGCATGCCCCAGGCCAAGAAAATCGCCCGCAAACACGCGCTGCTGGCGGTCTTTGTCCTGGGTATGTACCCCAACCCGCTGCTGATGGCGGTTATCGTGGGGCTGGGGGCGGCGCGCTATAATTTCTGGAAGTTCTTCGTGGTGTGCTGGGCGGGCAAAATGGTGGAGAGCCTGATATTGTCCTACCTGGGCTACTTCGGGCTGCGCTCCATACTGCACTATTTCGGCATAGAAATGCCCTGAAAGGTATTAGCAGCTTTAGTTTTTCCTGAAAATCTGCTATATTATTGCCAAATGCGTATTGCGATACTCGCGGACATCCATGCCAACCTGGCGGCGCTGAAGGCCGTTTTGAACGATATCAAGGAAAAGGGCGAGATAGACGCTATCTGGTGCCTGGGGGATATCGTGGGGTACGGGCCGGACCCGGGCGAATGCATCGGGCTTTTGCGGGAGCTGAACCCCGTCTGCGTGGCCGGCAATCACGACCTCGGGGCTATCGGCAAGCTGGACCTTGCCTACTTCAACCCGGCGGCGGCGGAGGCCTGTCTGTGGACGGCCCAGAAGCTGAACCCGGTGGACGCCCGCTTTCTGGAAGACCTGCCCAAAACCGCGCAGCAAGGCGATTTCCTGCTGGTGCACGGCAGCCCCACCGACCCTATCCAGGAGTACATCCTGTCCACCAGCATGGCGGAGAAGAACTTCGGCTACTTCGAGTGCCGGTACTGCCTGGTGGGCCATACCCACGCGCCGCTGGCTTTCAAGAAGGAAGAGAACGGCTGCGTCTCCATCCCGCTTTCCGAGACGATAGGGCTGGTGATGAAGGGCCATCGCCTGATTATCAATCCGGGGGCGGTGGGACAGCCGAGGGACGGCGACCCGCGCGCCAGCTATGGTATTTACGACTCCGAGGGGAGCATGTTCCGCCTGCACCGCGTGGAGTACAACGTGCGCGCCACCCAGGACAAGATGATGCAGGCCGGGCTGCCGGTAAGCCTGGTGACCCGGCTGGAGGTGGGGAAGTAGGACTCCGACATTTATATTCTCCTTCTAATAAAGGGAGGAAAAATGCCGCGGAAACGAGGAACACTTCTTATTCAATCCCGAGGTAAAATTTTACTGGTAATGGATAGAGACCATCACACATGGTCTTTACCGGGTGGAGGTGTGGAAAAAGGTGAAAAATCTTTCCAAACAGCGATCAGAGAATTACATGAAGAATTGGGACTAAGAGTCCGAAAACTACATTGGCTCGGCCATTTCAAAGGCGCATTAAGTCTCCACAGTATTTACTTCTCAAACCATCCTAAAGGAAACATTCACCTTCAAACCAAAGAACTTAAAAGATATTTGTGGTGGAATAAGAAGAGTCAGATAAAGGCATATGGTCATGTATGGAAAGCCTTGGAATTAGCTAAGGAAAAGAACTATATTTAAATTATTATATTCCTTACTATTTGTATCTTTGTGGTTGTCATATTTCACCCCCTTTCCCCTCTCTGGATTCCAGCTTTCGCTGGAATGACATCTGTTTATTTTTCCTCTGTCATGCTGGCGCAGGCCAGCATCCACCGATGCCTTTACAAGATGACAAAATCCCCTTCCTTTTCCCCCTTTTGCCCTCTATACTGATAACTGTAAACTGTTAACTCTAAACTATCCCTTACCCCCGATTAACATAAATCAAAAAACAAATACCCGGATTTTGTAGCTGAATTTACATAAACTAAAAAACAAATGATTAGCTATAAATCGTACGTGGACCTTAACAAAAAAATTTAAAAAACAAATAACAAATATTCTCCTTTTCTCCAACTGTAAACTGAAAACTGTAAACCATTAACTCTCTCTTGACAAACCCCCCGCTACCCTTTAACCTTTTAGTGAGGCCGTGCTAGACGGGGAGCCAGCGGTGCCCTGTACCTGAAACCCGCTATAGCAGGGTCGAATTCCTGTTTGAGGCTCTTGTCTGGTGGGACTGCCTTGGTTAAGTGGTGTTGAAGGCTGGGTCCTGCGCGGCAGAGTGCTATGAACCCCGTCAGGTCCGAGAGGAAGCAGCGGTAAATAGTTGTATCTGGGTGACGCAGGATTGCCTGGCTGGAGCCGGCTGGTCGGGGCAAGCTGTTAGGCGGAGTCGAGGATGGGTGCACGGCCTCTAAATCGAATGGAAAAAAGCCTCCCCCGGGACGATAGCGATTCCCTGCTGGCGCAGACCAGGAAAATACTGCGCCATTATAATATCCGGGCGAGGAAGGGGCTGGGACAGCACTTCCTGGTGGACGGCGCGGTACTCGAAAAGATACTTGAAGCCGCCGACCTTTCCCCTGAAGATACGGTAATCGAGGTGGGGCCGGGGCTGGGCTTAATGACCGGGGAGCTGGCCAAGCGGGCGGGGTGGGTTATCGCCATCGAGTTGGACAACCAGCTGGCGGACATTCTCCAGAAAACCATCCAGCGTGAAAACGTCGTCGTCATCAACCAGGACATCCTCGGCACCGACCCCGCTAAGCTGTTGCAGGGCGGCGCTCCCCATATCCCCCCGCAACTCCGCTCCTATAAAGTAGTCGCCAACCTGCCGTACTACATTACTTCCCCCGTCCTGCGCCATTTCCTGGAAGCTACGGTCAAGCCGCAAACGATGGTGGTCATGGTACAGCGGGAGGTGGCCGCCGCCATCTGCGCGGAGGCGGGACAGCGCAGCGTGCTCAGCATCGCCATCCAGTTCTATGGCAAACCAAGCATCGTTACCAGAGTGCCCGCCGCCGCCTTTTTCCCCGCCCCGGAGGTGGAGTCCGCAGTGGTCAAGATAGACGTCTACCCGGAGCCGCCGGTGGTGGTGGCTGACGTGGCGGGGTTCTTCAAGCTGGTACGCGCCGGTTTCACATCTGCCCGCAAACAGGCGGGCAACGCGCTGGCGCGGGGGCTGGGCATAGACCCGGGGGAGGCGCGGCGGCTTTTAGCTAAAGCGTCCATAGACCCGAAGCGCCGGGCGGAGACCTTCACCCTGGAGGAGTGGGCGGAATTGTGGAGGGCGTGGACCGAATCTCCCTTGACTCCCCCTTTGACAAGGGGCGACAAATGATAGCTGAACCCCCAAATTTTAAAGGAAAGACAAACATTCTCTCCTTTTCGTAAAGTCACAGATTACGTATGAACGTAGTGAATCGGAAGGAGAGTTAGAGAGGGATTTATTCAGTGCTCACCGTCAAAGCCCCGGCCAAGATAAACCTGACCCTGGAGGTGCTGCGTAAGCGCCCGGACGGCTTTCACGAAATCCGCAGTGTGCTCCAGGCCATAGACCTGTCTGACACGCTGTATATTGAGGCTGGGCAGGGCATCACCTGGCGGGGCGGTAGTCCAGGATGGTCGGCGGAAAAGAGCCTGGTGAGCAAGGCGGCGGGCCGGCTGCGGGAAACTACCGGGTGCGCTCAGGGGGCGGCGATAAAAATCGACAAGCGAATACCGCTGATGTCCGGGCTGGGCGGGGACAGCAGCGACGCCGCGGCGCTTTTGAGAGGGCTTAACGAATTTTGGGGACTGAAGCTGCCGGAGGATAAACTGGCGGAGATAGCGGCCGGATTGGGGTCGGACGTGGTCTTCTTTTTAAAAGGCGGCACGGCCCTGGCGGCGGGGAGGGGAGAAAAGATAACGCCCCTGCCGCCCCTGAACCGGATGTGGGTGGTGCTGGTGGCGCCGGACGCGCCGGTGGCGGTGGGGAAAACGGGGCGGATGTACGCCAACCTAAAGCCGGCCGGCTTTACCGACGGCGCTGACACCCGGAAACTGGCCGATGACCTGTCCCGGGGCAAACCCTTCAAACCGGCGATGCTGTTCAACGTCTTTGAGAGCGTCGCCTTCGAGGATTATAATGTACGCCGGCTGTACATCGACCCCATGAAAAAAATGGGGGCGCTGCACGTGCACCTGGCCGGCTCCGGCCCGGCCTTATTCACCATGCTGCCGGACCAGGCCCGCGCCGGGGATATCTATAACCGGTGCATAAAACAGGGGATGCAGGCCTACCTGGCCCGGACGTTATGAAGAACTACCGGACATGGGGCAAACCTCCCTATAAAGTGGCGGTCATCCACGGCGGGCCGGGCTGCCCCGGCTCTATCGCCGCGGTGGCACGGGAGCTATCCGGGGACATGGGCGTGCTGGAGCCGCTCCAAACCGCCGACTCGGTTGGGGGGCAGGTAAGCGAGCTGCACGCCGTGCTGGAAAAACATGCCGAAACACCGGTAACGCTGGTGGGGTGGAGCTGGGGGGCGACCTTAAGCTACCTGACGGCCGCGGAACACCCGGAACTGGTGAAAAAGCTGATACTCATCGGTACCGGGCCGATAGACAGCAAAGGCAAGCCGCGGCCCGACCTGACGCCGATATACATGGAACGCCTTTCTGAAGCGGCAAGAAAACGATTCTTTGAGCTTGTAAACCAATTTCAGGACGGGAAGCCCGGGGATAAAGGCCCGGTATTCGGTAAGCTTTGCGGCGTGATTAACAAGGCGGAAGTATACGCTCCTATTCCGGCTGAAGACGACGTACTGGAATACCAGATGGATATCAATATGGCAATCGGCCTGGAACTGCGCGATATGATACCGAACGGGACACTGGCGCAATCGTGTAAAAAAATCAAGTGCCCGGTAACGGCCATCCAGGGCGATTATGACCCGCGCCCGGCCGCGGACATCGATAATGCTTTTTCCGGCGCGGTCAAGGATTATCATCTGGTTTTACTGGAAAAATGCGGACATACCCCCTGGCTGGAAAAGTACGCCAGAGATGAATTTTTCAGGGTTTTAAAAAGAGAAATCCGCTGATGTCTCCCGGACGCGCAGGAAAGCAGAACATTTTTTTGACAAATCAATGGCGGATGGTATTATAGTACCAAGCGGCTTTAAAGGGAGAGTGTATCTATGGCTTTAGTGGCAATCAACAAAGATACCTGTACCAAATGCGGCCTTTGCGCCACGCAATGCAATTTGATTATCTTTAAAGAAGGCAGCTACCCGCGCCAGCTGCCGGGTACGGATGAATACTGCCTGCGCTGCGGTCACTGCGTGGCCGTTTGCCCCGCCGGGAGCCTTACCCACCGGGAATTACCGGAGACCACGCCCATCGAAAAAGCGCAGGAGATATCCTTTAAACAATGCGCCCAGCTTATCAAGGGGCGGCGTTCGGTGCGTAATTTCCGGGACAAAGACGTAGCCGGGGAGGATATCGAGCGCATTATCGATACCGCCCGCTACGCGCCTACCGGCCACAACAACCAGGAGGTGCAGTGGCTGGTCATTAACGACCGCGCCAAGATGCGCCAGCTATCCGCCATCGGCGCGGACTGGCTGCGTTTCATGATAAAAAATAACCCGGGCATGGCGGCGATGTTCCAGGGGATTTTAACCGCGCTGGACGCCGGCCAGGATGTCTTCCTGCGGGACGCGCCGGCCCTGGTGACCGCCTACGCGGAAAAGAACAACCCGATGGCGGCCACAGACTGCGCCATCGTTCTGGGCTATTTCGACCTCGCGGCCAACAGCCTGAAGCTGGGATGCTGCTGGGCGGGATTCTTTTACATGGCCGCCGCTTCTTTTCCGGCCATGGTGGAGGCCATCGGGCTGCCGGAAGGGTTTACCCCCTACGGCGCTTTGATGCTGGGCTATCCCAAATACAAATACGCGCGGATTCCGGAACGCAGGCCGGCCCGCATTATTTACCGTCCTTAACGTAAGAAAGATGACTAAAAAACAGGGGGATTTTTGTTATGGCTTACCACACTGAGGACAATATCCAGGAAGCTTTAGGCGGGGAGAGCAAAGCCAACCGCCGCTATACGCTGTTCGCGGAAAAGGCGGAAAAAGAAGGCTATACCCAGGCGGCCAAACTTTTCCGGGCGGTGGCGGAGGCGGAAATGGTGCACGCGCGTAATCATCTCGCCGCCATCGACGCCATCGGCTCCACCAAGGACAACCTGCTGGCGGCCAGCCTCGGCGAGCGGACGGAGTTTACCAACATGTACCCGCTTTTCATTAAAACCGCCCAGGAAGAGCAGAACGAAAGGGCGGAGCGCACCTTCGACTGGGCGAACAAGGTGGAGAAAATACACTACGGCTACTTCGAGGCGGCTTACCAGGAGATGAAGGAAGGCAAGACCGCGGCGGATGTCACCTACTACGTTTGCCAGGTATGCGGCAACACGGTGAAGGACGGCGTGCCGGACAAATGCCCGGTCTGCGGGGCGGCGGCGAAAGCGTTTAAAAAGATGGAATAGGCAAAAAACACCTCTCCCTCAATAGAAGATTCCAAGTAATGATAAAGATCATTCCGACGAAGGTCGGGAAACAGGCAGATGAATATAGGGCTAGCTACTTCAAAATAGCAGTATAACGGTAATAACTGGATTCCGGTTTGCACCGGAATGGTTAATTTATTGTCATTGAGGGAGAATAAAAGTCAGGTTCTAGTTCCAGCGTGATTTACGATGATATTTAATTTCAGAATTGGAATAGTGCCGGGAGGTATATTTATCTTTGAACAACATGTGTTTAGCGGTAGCACCTAATGCTATTGCGGCAATACCTATTAGTATTAATAATATTGCCAGTGCCGTGTTGTTACCGAGATTAACTAAACCAATAATCAGGAAGGTAATACCTCCAAATACGCCAAAAATCTGAGTCAATTTCATTTTAGCAATCGACCAATAATTCATGTACGCCACCTCCCTCTTTTATGAAAGGGATGTAATCTGTACTAATACATCCTGTAATGGGGACTGTTATACTTTCCCTCATCCTATTCACATTATATGAACAAATGTTACATGCACTTTGTTATTTTGTAGTAAAAATGAGTTAGACTGAGGTATGAATGTGATGTAATTATTTTAGGTAATTACTAAAGAGATTATCAGTTAATCTTTGCATTATTTTCAATACTTACCGGATATTGATTGGCGGAAAAGAGAAAGGATTCTACCTAACATCAGAATAACATGCGGTGATAGTTGGCGGATTGCTCCGCTCCGCTTTTTCCCCGCCACCTGATGCCCATTTCCTACTTCGACATGGTTCGATAAGCTCACCAGAGGAGCTCAGGATGAGCGGGAATAGCACTAGGCTAGGGCTTGAACCTCCGCACCATTTCCTCCTCCCCCTTTTGGCTGTCAATAAAGCCGTCCAGCCGCGCCTGGCGCAGACGCTGGAGCAGCATTTTTATCTGCGGCCCGGCGGGGACGCCCATTTTCTTTAGGTCTTCCCCGGTGAGCACGGGATTGATGTGCCGCAGCACGTTCAGATAAAGCTCGATGTTTTCCGCGGCAGCAGCGGAGCCAGACGCCAGGGACACGGCGGTATAGGCGGCGGGGCAATAGCCCTGCAGCAGGTTATCGATAACGCCGGGCGCTTGCCCCGGCATCTCCAGGTCCGGCAGTTTAGCCTTGACGGCCAGCGTATCCCGCAGCACCAGCGCCGCGGCTTTGGGCAGGCGGAGGAAAGCAATAAGCTTTTCCAACTCCGGCAAAGTCAGCCGGTAGCACAAGAGCGCCAGGTAGAGATGGGGGTGGGGTAAGCCTGTTTCACAGCTATCACGGGCCGCCGCAAAGACGCCAGCGAGCCAGTCGTCCGCTACCAGGGCGGGGTGCAATTGCTGCAGCACGCCCAGCGCGGCGGCGCGGCAAAGCACTTTTTCCGGCAGCTCTTCCTTTAAAGCCAGCTCCAGCTCGTGGCGGAGGCGGTCGCCGCTGATGGTCGCCAGCATGGACAGGTCCCGCTTGATGAGCTTGAGCGTCTCCGTCTCCACCTTAAAATCGAGCCGCTGCTCGTAGCGCAGGGCGCGCCAGATGCGGGTGGCGTCATCGGTAAAGCTCTTAGCGTAGAGAACGCGCACCAGCTTTTTATCCAGGTCCCGCCGCCCGCCGGAGGGGTCGATAAGCTCACCGTAGCGGCGGGGGTTAAGCTCCACCGCCATGGCGTTGATAGTGAAGTCCCGCCGGGCGAGGTCGTCGCGGATAGTGCCAGGCTTTACTTTAGGTAATGCGCCGGGGCGGGCATAGGTCTCGGCGCGGGCGGTAATAAGGTCGGCGCTCCTTTTCCCCCACTTAAGCGTGGCCGTGCCGAAGCGGGGGTGGACGGTCACTTTAGCCTGGACGAGGCCGGCCACCTCCTGCGCCATTCTGATAGCGTCCCCCTCCACCACCATATCGATGTCCGTGCCGCCGCGCTCCAGGAGCAGGTCGCGCACCAGGCCGCCCACCAGGTAAAGGCGCTGCTGCTGTTTTTCCGCGGCGTCCCCGGCTTTCCGGATAAAATCGATGATATCCAGGGGCAGCTGTTCCTCGATGTTCCCGGCAAGGTTGACGGCTGACGGCGCGTTCATATCAACCAGTAGTATAGCACAGTCTGTTCAAATACAGGTTTAATAAAGATGGCATAACTTCGTAACTTAAAAGGTTGATATGTTATACCTTCTACATAAAGGCCGCATCATAATGTAAATAATAAAGAAAAACGGAGGAAAGACAAATGAGTGCTCAGGACAAATCAATTGAATATTCCGTACCCTCGAAAATGAAATGGTGGCACTGGCTTATGTTGATTTCAGGCTCTGGGATGGTTGTCGGCGGCATTATCAGCGTAATCGTCTTATAGAAAGGACGTACCGAAAATGAAGCGGGAAGGTTGAAATAAGTGAAAGGAGACCAATATGCTGCATTTATTCTGGGTCATCGCCATTATTTTGTTGATTGTATGGCTGCTGGGTTTTTTAATAACCCCTTTCATGGGCGGATTGATCCATATTTTACTCGTTATTGCCATCATATTCCTGATTATCTGGCTGGTGCAGAGAGTAAGAAATAAACACTAGCCGCATTTCTGAAAATGACAAGGCTATATAGAAGCATCGGACTTAAAGTTGAAACCAATTCAAAAGGGTTGGCGGCTAAATTTACTGGCAGTCATGCCAGCTAGCCGCTAGAACAGAATTTATGGGGAGGAACATAATGAGCAGCAAATCGGCAAGGTTCGTACCAAGCGTCAGATTGGCACAGTACGATGTAGTCAATAAAAAGGACGAAGACATG